>JAURXW010000230.1 GCA_030654205.1 Bacteriovorax sp. | reverse complement strand
GTAATATCGCGCAAACCAATTACCGAAATAGGGAGAGTGATTATTAAAGACCAAAGGGCCTGTGGGAGAAAAAAATAAAAGAAAATCGAACTAATGATTACTAAAAATAAAAAACCATAGAACATTTTTCTCATAAATTTTTCTCTAAAATAATTCTAGTTTCTAGTTTCTGCAACTTTATCTTTAAATTCTGAAAGATTCATAAAGTCTGTGTCTTTAGTGTAGTCAAGAGAGTGTACGACAGCGTTGAAGAGTTTTTTTTCAATTTCTAAATGTTCTTGGTTAATCGCTTGGTCGATACCGTATAGACCTCGTTTTGCCTGCATACGAGCAATTGGAGCTTGAGCAAAAATATTTGCAAGAATGACACTGGCCTCTTTATCAAATTCGCACCATCCACCAAGGGCCATGAAGCTATCTTTATTAAATTCTAGACCTGATAAAATAAGTGATCGCAAAACATTTTGATTAAGAAATGGCTTCAAAAATGAAAACATTCCGCAATTAGGAGTAAGTCCAAGAAAAAGGTGATCAAAGCAAAACAAAGCTGTACTTTTTGCCAAGCGAATATCTGCGGCCAAAGATAATTCAAGGCCCACTCCGCGAGTGCCATTTTTCATATCAACTACTACTGTTTGAGGAAGACATAGAAGTGATTGAGCAATTGTAGAAATTTTATTAAATTGTTTTTTTAATTTTTCTTCAGTTAATGTTTTTATTTCGGCAGGATCAAATCCTTGGATAAAATCATTACCAAAACTTGTTAAAAAAAGACTGTGAACTTCAGTGTGAGTGGCGGCCCACGCTAAGACTGATTCAAGTTCAAAAAGAGTTTCTGAAGTGAGATAAGTTTTTCTAAATTTAATTTCAAGGGATTTGGTAGGAATGAGAAGCGTTGTTGCGATTGTATTATAACTAAAAATCGGAACTCGTGTGAGTGCTTTCATTAAACCTTCCTTGGTTATCGAACACTGTGAAGGGAAAAATTCTTTTTTTCCCGTAGATACATTGTTTCAAATATTAAAAATGTATGTCAAAGGTGCATTATGATTTTTTGCATAAAATAAAATAAAAATGTGAATTTGAAATTAAATCGATGAGTTAGCAATTAATCCCGATGAAAAACATCGGGAGATAATAATTAATTTTTTTGAGTTTTATCGTGTTGGTCTTCTAAAAATCTTTCAGCTCTAATGGCCGCCTGGCAGCCAGAGCCTGCAGCAGAGATAGCTTGACGATAATATGGATCCTGAACGTCACCGCAAGCAAAGACTCCGGATACTGAGGTATCTGGGTGCTTACCTTCAGTTTTAATATAGCCATGATCATCAAGGGCAAGTTGTCCTTTGAGAAACTTTGTATTGGGCTCGTGCCCGATACCTAAAAAGAATCCATCAGTTTTGCGATCGTAAGTTTCATTTGATTTATTATTATAAACTTTTAGTCCATGCACACCGGAGTCATCAAAGAGTATTTCTTTGACTTCAGTATTCCAAACAACTTCAATTTTTGGATTATTAAAAGTTCTCTCTTGCATTGGTTTACTTGCTCTAAAAGAATCTTTTCTATGAAGAAGAAAAACTTTATCTGCAAATCGAGTTAAAAAATTAGCTTCTTCTAAAGCGGTGTCTCCACCGCCCACAACATGAACAATTTTGCCTCGATAGAAAAATCCATCACAAGTAGCACACGCCGAAACACCTTTGCCGATTAATTGCATTTCATTAGCGAGACCTAAATATTTAGCAGAAGCACCAGTTGATATAATAACAGTCTCAGCTAAAAATTCTTGGCCGTTTTCACATTTAATATGAAAAGGTCTTTTGGCCAAATTTATTTCAGACACTTTTGTTGATAAAAATTCTGTGCCAAAGCGCTGAACTTGTTTTCGCATATTGCTCATAAGCTCAGGGCCCATGATACCTTCAGGAAAACCGGGAAAGTTTTCAACATCTGTTGTAGTGGTTAATTGTCCGCCGGGTTCATGACCTTCGATAACGATAGGACTAAGGCCTGCTCTCGAGGCATAAAGGGCAGCGGTGTAGCCAGCTGGTCCAGATCCAATAATAATTATTTGTTTGGTTTCCATATTATTGCCTTTTGAAGGAGGGGAGTGTTTTACTCAGTTAATGCTTTAAAAGCAGCATCGTCTTCTTCTTTTGCCTTAACTTTTATTTTGATTTCGATAGGGCGATCATCTTTATCAGGGTGCATTTGGTAGTATGAACTTACAGTTGTAAGCTCTCCAGGGTGTTGGGCCTCGGCCGTAGTCTTAAATGCTTCACCAGAGATGGTGCACTCGTATTTATAAATTTTTTTAATCTTCTTTTTGCTCATGATCATTCCCTTTAACGAAAGTGGGTCTCACTCATACTTATTTTACCAACATAGTTATAGTTAAAAAATTGCTGTGAAGCAAGGATTTCCCTAATGTATGCATAGCGTATTATCATGATAAACTTGAGATATTATGAGAATTTTTAGCCTTCTGACATTGTTGACAATTTTGTGGCCGTTAACTCCCAAAGTTTACGCTCTGGGCCTCTCACAAGCATTACTCCTTGAGGTCAGCTCAAGCAAAAAAACAGTGATTCTAGACCGCGGACTTTTGGAGAATTACACCGAAAATTCAGTGGCCAAATTTTTTGTTCAATCAGGTGATTTTAAATTTCCTAAAATATTTTTAGTGGCCGAAGGTAAATTAGTTAAAAGTTTGCCTCGTCAATCAACTTGGTATTTTTCAAAAATTTATGATCCCCGTTTTATAGCCTCACATGCTCAATTATTGGTGATGATTTCAAATGAAATAAAATCCGGACGAAGCCTGAAAATTAAGCAGCGCCATGTGGTGATATCTCCCAAGCAATACGGAACGGTTGATGAGTACTTAGATAAAAATAAAAATAATGTTCCCGATCGATTACTGGTCAAGGCATCTGATTATGAAGAAGGTGATGAGTTATACGAAACAAAAAAAATCCCTGAATCAGATGTTGAAATAAAAACCTATGAACACCTAAGAAAAAAATCGGGAAATGCTTTTAGTGATCAATACAATGATGAAAGTGAAGACAAATATTTCGTTGGAAATAATGAAGTTAAATTAGGGGATATCAAGCTTGCTGAGGATAAAAAATTATTGGAGAGTATGGCCCTTGGATTTATTGAAAAAATTAATTCCCAAAAATATGACCTTACTAATGGTTTATATAAAGAACAAATAAAAGAGCCCGG
>JAURXW010000218.1 GCA_030654205.1 Bacteriovorax sp. | reverse complement strand
TGATGAATCATCTCCTCAAGATATCAAAAAAACCAAAGACCGCATTTACGTTGTTATCGATCAAATTGCAGTTATTCTTCAAGAAACTGAAAAAGCCGATGGAACACTAAAAGCACTTAACGGTGATCAAAAGAAATTAATGGATGCAATCTCAGTTGAGCTTGCAGATTTAACTTTCAACAGAAAAATTATTAATAGTTTCGTTGAACCAGTAAAAAAATATTATCTTCAATTCAAAGAACTCTTTGATCAACAAGATCGTATTTATAAGTTCCTAGAAGTCTCTGGGGCGGATGATTACAAGGTTCTTTATGACAAAGTTATGGAAGATGATGCTTTTAAAAGAAAGCTCGCTAAAGATCTTTTCACAACTGATGCTAAGATCGAACAGCTTATTCGTAACCAAGAAGATGTTACAAGAAAACTTCGCCGTCTAACAATTGACGCCGGAATGGAATTTAATGAAATTGAAAAAGTTTATAAAATTATCATTCACGGTGAAACAAAAGCTGATAAGGCCAAAGCTCAACTCGTTGAAGCCAACCTTCGTTTAGTTGTTTCTATTGCTAAAAAATACACTAACCGTGGATTACAATTCTTAGATTTAATTCAAGAAGGAAACATTGGTCTTATGAAGGCCGTTGATAAGTTTGAGTACCGTCGTGGATACAAATTTTCAACTTATGCTACTTGGTGGATTCGTCAGGCCATTACCAGAGCGATCGCTGACCAGGCCCGCACAATTAGAATTCCTGTGCATATGATTGAAACAATCAACAAAATGGTCCGTACTTCAAGACAACTTATTCAGGAATTAGGGCGCGAGCCAACTCCGGAAGAAATTGCGGAGAAAATGGAATTGCCAGTTGATAAAGTTAAAAAGGTCCAAAAAATTTCTAAAGAGCCAATCTCTCTTGAAACTCCAATTGGAGAAGAAGAAGATTCATCTCTTGGTGATTTCATTGAAGATAAGAAAATTATCTCTCCAGCAGACGCTGTAATGAGTATTACACTATCTGAGCAAACTAGGGCAGTTCTTTCAACTCTTACACCAAGAGAAGAAAAAGTTCTTCGTATGCGTTTTGGTATTGGTGAAAAATCAGATCATACTCTAGAAGAAGTTGGTCAGGATTTCTTCGTTACACGTGAACGTATTCGTCAAATTGAAGCCAAAGCACTAAGAAAACTTAGACATCCTTCACGAGCAAAATTACTAAAGAGTTATGTTGATAACTAAATAAATAATTGAGTTAAATTAAAAAGCCTTTCATTAATTTGGAAGGCTTTTTTTTTGCCAAAAAACTCGATCATAAATTTCATTTTTTGTCCATACATTTAATATTTATTTCCACGAAGATAAGACATTCTATTTGGCAAATTCTAGCGTACAATAGTCACTTGTTTTAAAAGCCTGAACAAGTAGAATGCATGAACGATCGTGTCTGGACCATTCCCGAAGCTATCAATGAAGATTGTAAAAAATATTTTACTCCGGCCCTTATACAAAATGGTCTGAGATTTTTTAAGCTCTCGCGAGTTTCTATTTCATTTAAGAAAGGAACTCCTGAAACCTATTATATCGTCAGTGGAATTGTTCGTGATGATCGCACTCATGAGACAAAGATCGTCTACAAAAAGCGTCTGGAAGGTACCGAAGAAGGCCCTCTAAGTTCAAATTGTGATTGTCATCATTGGAAAGAACATGGCCATTGTTCCCATGTTGTCGCTCTTTTTTTAACATATCATGTTCAACAATTTATTGAAGCTCAAGGCGAAAGTGGCCCTGGGTATGAAAATGAAAGTGGCCTTCCGCCAATAGTTATTAACTCTAGCTTAGGTGTAAATGTTGCCGAGTACGGAACTATTATATCTGGGCCACACCAACTAATTGGCGCTCCAGCGGCTCCAACCTACTCAGCTTTACAATATCTGTTACATAATAAAAAAGTTGTTCCATTTCCAATGCCTGAAACTTTTAGAGGAAAACTTCAAATTTATCTCTCACCAGATGAAAAGGTTCGTTTTAAATTTAAAGGACCTTTGAGTGATGAAAATAAAATTTATCCCGAAATTTCACTTTTTGAAAATCTCTATCTCTTTAATTGGAGAAATGGGGTTGTTCTTCATTTGCCGAGTGATTTAAAAATACTAGTCCAAAGAATTCGTTTAAATCCGTACTCATATACCATTAATGACGTCATCGCTAATGTCATGGAGTTAAATCTTTATTCTTCTGTTGATCTTTTCATAGATAATGTTCCACTCGAAGAAATTAGATCTGTAACACCAAAGTGCCGCTTGACGCTTGCTCCAGCTGAAAAAAAGGGATTATTACACGCAAACTTAGAATTTTTTGATGATGCTGAAATACTTGTTTCTCCGCCAGAGTTTTTTTCGCACTTCACTTTTAATCATGGAATATTAAGTCACTTCAAGAAAAAACAAGATGCCTACGAATTTGTTCAAGCTGTGGTTGATAGCTTAAAGCTTGGTAATGAGAATTATAAAAAATTTATTGTTTCTGCTGCTAAAAAAGTAAAAGCTCAACAATTAATTACCGAACTTCAAAAAAATCGTGAAACGATTACTTATGATCAAATGAGTAAAGTAATTTGTCGATATGATAACAGTGTTGTTAAAGAACTTTTTTTACTAATGGTTGCCAATTTTGGCGATCAATTTTTTAGATATGCTCAAGTCGATGGTGAGACCAAAAAAATTAAATATGACGTACAACCGGCCATCGTTTTTCAAGGCCTCACAGAATTTCATCGTCAAGTGACCTTGCTTGGGATTGAAATTTATTATGATAGAAATGAAATTTCAAAATGGAATTCACGTATTCGATTTGAAAGACGTTCTTCTGGGACAAAATGGTTTGATCTTGAACTTAATATTGATCAGGACGACTTAGCAGTTATCCAAGAAGCTGATTTGGAAAGTGGATTTGTAATTACTAAAAAGGGACTTATTCTTCTCAGTAAAGAGCAAAAAGATCTCATCCGATTTATGCAAAAATACACTAAGTATGAGGCAGTCGATACTCAAACTCAAATTGATGGTAGCCAATCGTTTAAGAAATTTATCTTGCCGTTTAACCGCGCCAGAATATTTGAACTTTTTGAATTAAGAAAAATTGGAATCGATGGCGCACTAACCGCCGAAGAGATATTGCTTTGTGAAAAACTTGCAAACCTAACTGAAATGCCGACCTATCCAATGCCAGTAGAAATAAAAGCAACGTTACGCCCTTATCAAGTAACGGGATACAACTGGTTGCGTTTTTTATACGAGCATCGCCTTGGGGCATGTTTAGCCGATGATATGGGACTTGGTAAGACACTTCAAACCATTACTTTCCTGCAAAGCATTTATGGACAACTTGAACGCGTTTTAATCGTCTGCCCGGTTACTATTCTTTTAAACTGGGAAAAAGAAATTGAACGATTTTCTGAAATGGATATGCATATCTATCACGGAGGATCGAGAGAATTTCCTTTAGATAAAAAAATCATCTTAACTTCTTATGGAGTTATGAAAAAAGAATCTGAAGCCGTATTTGCCAATATTAATTTTGATATTTTGATTCTTGATGAAGTTCAACAGTTAAAAAACGTACGCTCATTAGGTGCATTCAGTGCAAGAAAAATTAAAGCAGATTTTCGCATTTGTTTAACAGGTACACCTGTTGAAAACGATTTATCGGAATTTTATAATATTTTAGATTTATCTATGCCAGGAATTTGGGGAGATCTCCAATTTGTTCGCGCTGTCTCAAATACGAAAACTAGAGGTATTGCCAGAAGAACCGCAAGCCCATTCATTCTAAGAAGAACAAAGGCCCAAGTACTTCATGATCTACCTCCAAAAATTGAAAATAATGTTTATCTAAATCTTAATGAAGAAGAATTGAAATTTTATCAACAAAATATGATTTCAATTCGTTCACGTATTAATAGCTCAACTTCATCAGCAAAATATGGTGAAATTTTACGTGGTCTTTTACAATTAAGACAAAACTGCCTATGGCAAAATAGAACAAGCGATACTCATTATAAAAATATTGATTCAACTAAAATTGAGTTTTTAATGGAAACATTGGAATCTATTTTAGAAGAAGGTCATCAGGCCATTA
>JAURXW010000214.1 GCA_030654205.1 Bacteriovorax sp. | reverse complement strand
ATATTTTTAGTCCAGGAAAATTTGCCAAAGTTTTTGAGATTGATCCGCCTGGATACTGAACATCTGTGGGAGTTGAAATGGCAAAACCATTATCTTCAACCATGAAAAGCACTGGTAAACTATTTACACATGCAGTTGTTATCCCTTCCCAAAATTCTCCCTGGGCCATGGTTCCATCACCGGTTGAAACATAAATAATTTCATCGTCATGATAAAGACCAGTAGTATCTACTTTAAATTCTTTTTGTAATTTTTTATACCAAAGCCCAGCTTCAGCTAATCCACAGGCTTGAAGAAATTGCGTTCCCGTGCAAGAAGATTTATTAACAATATTTAATTTTTTATTTCCCCAATGGGCAGGCATCATACGGCCATGAGAAGCGCTATCTCCAACGTTTCCATTTGCCTGACAAAGCATTTCATAAGGCGTAACTCCAAGACCCAGGCATAAAGCGCGGTCTCGGTAATAACCTAAAAACCAATCGTGAGTCGGCTTTAAAACGCGAGCTGCGGCTGTTAAAATTCCTTCGTGACCAGCACTTGAAATTTGAAAAAAGGCTTTAGATTGCTTCTTCATCGAAATTTCAGCATCATCAACTTTTCTTGAAGTATAAATATTTGAGAGCATCTCAAGCATTTCTTTTTTTCCAAGATTATATTTTTTAGCTAATTCTAGTTTTGAATTCATAGAATTTTTTGCAGATGTTTTATCTTTTGAAGCGATCGATTTGGATGTTTTTCCCAACATAATTCCTTTCCCAAAATAGTTATAATCAAGTTTTATGACTCTACCTAAGCGGGCTTAAATTGTCTAAATTTGGGGTTCAAAATAGCTAAAAAAACGCTAGGCGAAACAGATTTAAAAACCAGAAGAAAGTCCAATGGCAAAACGGCGGTCCTCATGGCCTCTAAAGGTTGAAGTTGTGGTATCGACCGCATATGTGGTCAAGTCAAACTCAAGTTTTCTGGACTTAACCCCAATCCCTGCTGAACCAAATCCGTCGCCGTAACCAATTCTAAAAAAGAAGACGCGGGAAAAATCTAACTCCGCTCCAATTAAAATTTTCCGAGTCGTAGCAATTCCGGAATAAGCTCCACCTAAATCTTTATAGTTCATTTCTAAGTGGATCCGAGTGCTTGTTCCTATTTGAGGAGTGACTGAAAATCCCACATCGTAGCTGCGTGGAATTTTCGTAGGCGCTCCAGCATTAGAGCTGGAAAAACTTTTATCAAGAGCATTGTGAACAGTTATGGCCAAAGTTGGTAAAAAAGTGAAGGGCAAAGTAAATTTAGAGCCAGCAGTAACCATCGTGACAAGACCTGACTTGTAACTACTGTCTGCAAAAGTTGTCGTCGCGTTGGGGTCACCGGTGGAGATCAGTTCTTTTCGGTTTAGTAAAACTGCAGAAGCTCCTGCCTTAAAAATCCCACCAAACAAAGACAAATTAGCAGCAGCATAAGGCCCATGGTCAAATCGATCTGCGTATTCAAAACCAGTCGTCGAAGTTGTGCTGGTTACAACCCCTCTTGTCCGTTTTGCCACCATATACCCAACACTAAAATAACGTGCAGTAAAATTGGGAAGTGCATGAACCCGAGAATGGGCAATTGTCCCAGTTTTGCTAAGTAAAACTTTTCTCATGCCTGCGATTGTATACATTTGAGGAAGATTTGTTGGAATACTACTTATTGAAGTTCCAGAAATCGCATTAATGGATCCTTTATTTGTTTCAAAACCAAAATTAGAAAAATGTAAATGGGGATAACGAACAGTTCCGAGTCCAGCTGGATTATAAAAAACTGCAGAGGCATCATCAACCTTTGCAATAAAAGCATTTCCCATTGCTAATGCCCGTGAGGATGTCACTAGTTCGGGAAAAATACCGTCTTCAAAATCCAGCGATGCTGAAACTTTAAAAGGGATAAGGAGAATGAATATGAAAAAGACGGAACTCTTCATTCTCCTATTTTAAGGTTTATTCAAATGAAAAGATATTGAGTAAAAAAGGGCCTTATAAAAAGGCCCTCATATTGGAATTCTTACTTATTGACGAGATTTTCTACCCGGAAAACGGTGGCTAACATTACCCAAGTATTTACCTTTGATATTTTTAATAGCGGCAATTCTTTGTTCGGCCATTAAATCTGTGGCCTTATAAACAGGAATATTTTGCTCATCCGAGAGTTTAAAAATTTTAAGAGTTGTATCAAAGATTTTATCTACCATCTTCGTTGCTTTTTCTGCAGACCAACCTTCAAATTCAATTGAAACGTTCATTACTCCACCAGCATTAATTAAATAATCTGGAGCGTATAAAATTCCTTTTTCTTTTAGCATATCACCATGACGATTTTCTGCTAGTTGGTTATTAGCAGCACCACAAATAATTTTTACTTTTAATCGATCAATTGTTTGGTCGTTAATAGTTGCGCCTAAAGCACATGGAGCATAAATATCAGCTTTCATGTCATAGATATCATTTGTCGAAACAAATTCTGAATTGGGAACAATTTCTTTAAAGCGAGCGATGTTGGCTTCATTGATATCGGTAAAATATATTTTTGCACCTGAATCATACAAGTGTTTACCCAAATGGCATCCAACTGAACCAGCACCTTGAAGTGCTACAACTTTTCCTTTTAAAGAACGGTCGCCAAAAACTTTTAAACAGCTTGCTTCCATTCCGCGAAAAACTCCTCTTGCTGTCCAAGGAGAAGGATTTCCA
>JAURXW010000202.1 GCA_030654205.1 Bacteriovorax sp. | reverse complement strand
AATCCAAGCATCAGTAGCAGCATAAATTAATTGATCTTTACTTAAATCTTTTGATTCCCAATTGGAGAGCTTCGCTCTTTTTGAGAGTGTGAGTTTTAGAGCTTCTTCCGTCATTCCTTTAAGACCAAAATTTTTCATGTTTAGAATTTTTGCCATTTCAGACAACTCGACAAATCCTTTAGGCTCAAAATGAAAAGTCTTTTGCAGGCCTTTGATGTCATCTCTAATTGCAACACCAATCTTTTTCACATTAGCATTTTCAAAAAATTCTTTAAGTAATGAAAAATCACTAAGCCCGTGAAGTCGAAATAAGAGAGCATGGTTGGCAGTGGCCAATTGAAGTAAAGAAACTTGATAGACTTCGCCTTTTTTAAAAGCAGGTTTAGTTTCCGTATCAAAACCTATAAAAGGTTCATCGCGCAAGAATTCCATCGCTCCGGCCATTTCATCATCACTATTGATCATGACGATTTTGCCAGGAAACTTAGCTCTTAAGAATATGTTTTGGTCGTTAAATTTATCATTCATTGTATTTTTACTTAAGACTTTGTACCATCAAGTTGGAAAAAAATTAAGTAAAAAGGAGTTGGTTATGCCATCTTTTGATTTAGTCTCGAAAACTGACATGATGGAAATGAAGAATGCACTTCAAATGGCCCAAAAAGAGGTTAATTCCCGATATGATTTTAAAGGATCAGATACCAATTTTGAATTAAAAGAGACATCGATTGAGCTCAGAGCAGATAATGATTATAAAATGAAAGCTGCTTTAGAGATTCTACGTGGTCAATTAGTTAAAAGAAATATTGGCCAGCGTTGTATTGATCCGCAAAAAGTAGAGCCCTCGGGCAATCAGATGATGAAGCAAATTATCAATATTAAAAATGGTATCGACAAAGATAAGGCCCGCACAATCAATAAAATTATCAAAGAATCTGGTTTAAAGGTTTCCTCATCTATTTTAGATGACAAGATTCGTCTAACTGCAAAAAAAATTGATGATCTTCAAGAGGCTTTTCAAGCATTGCGTGCTCATAAAGATGTGGATATTGAATTGCAAATTGAAAATATGAAACGCGATTAGTGGAGCGGCTTTATGAAAAAAGCATTTAAAATTTTAATATTTATTTTAGTTTTAATTATTGCATACCGTTTTATTTATCAAGAAATCAAAAGTCCAACGATCAAAATAGTAGAAACTCAAAGTGATGCGATCCCAAAAAATTCTCAAGCCAATGCTCCGGCCAGCTTAAAGGTAGAACAGACAAGTTTGGGCAAGCCAGTTAAAATTAACGAACAAAAATTAAATGATGAAGAGTTTAATGCTTTTGATAAACTTGAGGAAAACTGGCTTTTTGCAGTACAGGAAATCATTGGTGACGAAAAATATTCTCAGTATTTAGAGATGAGAGAGAAAAACGAAAAAGAAAAACTTGATGCCTATAAAGAATACCACGATAGCTTACGCCAGAAATATGGAGATAAGTTTTCTTACAACTTATCAGACGACCAAAGCTCCAAAGAAAAAAAGATTAATCAAAAATACCTAAAAGATTTATTAAAATTAATTGGGCCAGAGAATTTTAAAAAATACACAGCGATTAAAGATCAATTTAATGAAGAACAGAGACGGAAAAATAAAGCATCAATTCAAATAGAGTTTTAAAATGAAAAAATGGGCAACATTCGAAAAGGTGATTGTGCAAGAGGCCCATGTCTTTCGCTACTTCACTATTATAAGACAATCACCAACTACACAAAAAATGGGTAAATTCGATATCGTTCAGTGTTTCAATTGGGTCAATATTATAGCTATAACACCTGAAAATAAAATTGTGTTAATAAAGCAGTACCGGCATGGAACTGACAGCATCACCACTGAAATTCCCGGAGGAGCAGTTAATCTTCAAGAGGACATGCTTTTAGCGGCCCAAAGAGAGCTATTAGAAGAAACTGGCTATAGTTCCTTGCGCTGGGAAAAACTTGGAAGAGTAGATGTTAATCCGGCATTTATGACAAATTATTGTGAAACCTATTTAGCTCTTGATGCTATAAAAACTCATGAACAAAACCTAGATCCCTTTGAGGAAATTGACGTTTTTTTGGAAGACAAAAATAAAATAAAGTCCTTAATCAAAAATGGTGAAATTACTCACTCGTTAATTATTGCGGCTATCTACCTGTACTTAGAGAAGTCGTAGAGTTTTGATTTACCATATAATAAAGTAGCTTTCCAATATTGAGCCTATGAGCTTCGATTTTATCCAATATATTGTCTCGGCATCGATCACTTGAGACACATTTATGAAAAGTAAAAAACTTGGCACTATTCATCCAAGATCCAGTTGGAGGAATTTCCATTTTAGAAACCATGTATAAGAAAATTGATAAAGCATAACCTTCGTCACTGGCTTTTAATTTTGCCAAAGAAATAATTGCTGGTTTATACACTTTAAAAGCGATAACTAATTCATCATAATCAATAATATTATCTTTGTTGATGTCAAAGCGAATAAAGGTTGATTCGATATTTATCATTGCTCCAAGTATTAAAATAGAGTCGCGTTTGTTAATAGGGATCTTAGAGTCAGGCACATCACGAGCAAAGCCTTCAACTCCAATTAAATATTCATCAATATTTTTTTTCGGAGTATTTTTTGGATCAATATATTCAGCAAGGCGTGGAAAAAATTTCTTATAACGATTTAAAAGTGTATCAAAAAAACTGTCGTTATAGCATTTTGTGCCAAAAACGGGATCATCTGCATTTAATCCGCCATCACATCTGGGCAGTAAATCTTCTGTGAATTTATCTGTAATTTGTACGGCAGTTAAAATCATCTGAATGTATTCTGTCGCTTCCGTAATATTAACTTCTAAGTCACCATTAGATTTGTTTTGAAACAGATCGGCCAGTAAGATGGCATTTCTTGCAAAGGTCTCAGGAGTAGGTGACCATAATTTAAATTCTTCAAGGATTGGCTTTAAATCGAATAAAAAAAGTTGAAACTCGGCTAGTGAAACTTGGGGAAGTCCTTCAGTGTTTTTATGCCCGTAAGCTTTCAGTAATTTTACGCTCGCCCATTTTAAAATAGTGGCCTCTAAAAACCCCGTTCGATTTCTAACGTATTCGTTACCGTAAAAAGGAACACCATCAGACTTAGATCTAAAATAACGAATATTAATTGCAATGTCTTGAAAGTCTTCATGCAGTTCATCGACTCTACGATTGCTAAAGACATCGTATTGACTTGGTAAGTTTAGACGTTGCAGGTAGGTAATTGGTACATTTTTTTCTAAGGCAGTTCGATAAGTATTATAAGTAACTGTGTTGAAATATGATCTTTCAAAAAAATCATGTCCAATATCAAGAATATTTTTAAAATCCTTTAGTGTGAAATTATCTTTATTTCCACCAAGGAGTCTCGTTTTAAGTGAAAGAATACTAGGCTTAAATTTATAAACATCAGTGTTTTTTACAAATTCTTGAACTAATAGGAGCATTTGATTAACTGTGAATAATTGAAAATCATCTTGATTGAATTCAATAATATTGTAGATATCTCTAAAACCCATAAGATAAAAACGATCGTGATCAGCATCGCTAGCAAAATTAGTATTTTTAATAAAATATAAATCAAAGCTTAAAGTTAAAATATTTGGAAGTTTAGAAATAATAGTACTTAACTCACCTGAAGTTATTATTTCCTTGTCACCGGCCACCAAAATTCTTTTTAAGAATATTAATGAGTCGATCGTGTCAGGATTTATATCTTTGTTGCCAAGTTTTTTACTGGCATCTAGTAAAAATTGTTTAATATTTAATTTTTGTTGCAGTCCAGGCGAGCGTTCAATTATTTTTACCGTAAACTCTGAAAAGCGAGTTACAGATTCTTTAAATTGGTTTCTAAGTTCCCAAAAACGGCCTTGGTTTTTTTCATCATCCATTTCTCTAAGAACTTGCGTAATGATGATGGCTTCTTGATTAACTTTTACAAGTAGTTCAAAAAGAGGTGAAATATTTGTTTTAGATATCCGATCCGCCTCATCTTTTAAAAGAAGCATATTTAATTGAAAGACTAAACTTAAACCTTTTATAATCGAATCACTTTGACCAACAAAGAACTTTCTAATAAAGGCATTTAATTCACTTTCTGAAACTGAGCCTGATTCTCTAGAGCGTACATATTTTGTAAATTGAACAAAGTTTTCCTGAAGACATTTAATTTGTTCTTTCTGATCAGCTTTAAAAATTTCACCTAGCTTATTAACGTCGATTTTGCATGATTGAAGGGCGTCCGCTCTAAAGACATCGATATTCTCAGGTGGCTTGTCAGTTAAGTAGTCACATCCTGCCAGGGACAGTGACAAGAGCAGGGCAAGGATGTTTAGAAGGCATGAATAATTTTTCATATATATAAGGTTATAAGGGGATACTGAAAAAAGTCAAAGCTCAAAGGGCCTAGATTAGACAATTTTACAGGGTGCATCTTTCATATTTGGCTACTATCAATTACCTTGTGCTATAAATCTATTTCCCTATGAAAAGTTACCCGGAGAAGTCCTATTTTTAGCAGGTATATTTTACATTGTTGCTTGTTTTTCATTATTGTCATGAATCCGTTAAGAGCGGGTGAGGGCTCTGTTACTTATGAAAAATTTTATCGTCTAAATAAACCTCTGTATCGTTCAGAATCTGGGGATCTGATTAATTTTAGTTATGAAACCGCCAAGATTGACCCAAATCGCGAATTGGATTTTTTTGCAATGGGCGACTTGAGACTCTATTTTCAAGACAATAATGCTATTAATTACTCATTTCAAGAAGGCTATATTCACTATAATGGATATTCCTAT
The DNA here is from genome assembly GCA_030654205.1 of Bacteriovorax sp. Lineage (GTDB taxonomy): Bacteria > Bdellovibrionota > Bacteriovoracia > Bacteriovoracales > Bacteriovoracaceae > Bacteriovorax. The sequence continues at coordinate 7,401 of JAURXW010000202.1, read as the reverse complement.
AAAGTTGATGTTGGTCGAAAAATCTTAGATTGGAATCAAAATGAAAAATATTGGAGTTTAGGCTATCTCAATGCTAGTCAGGCCTTTACTTTGTTAAGTACAGAAGAAGAAGGAGTTACTGGCGCAATCTTTTCTAAAAAAAATGGTCCTTTTGAATTTGATATATTGCTTTCCTACTTATTTATTCCCCAAGTAAATCCCGCCATTGATTTTAAAAATGGTGATGTTCAAAGTAAGAGTGACTGGGTGAGATTGCCTCCGAAAAAAACCGTAATTAATGGAACAGAAGTTCCAATATATTATAAAATTGCTGACTACAAAATTTCAAAAATCGTTCTTCAGAAATCCCTCGGAGGCAATCTTCGATATAATTGGGCAAAAGGTGGAGTGTCTGCTTTTGCAGTTTATAAACCTGAAAATAAACTCCGGGCCAATGCTAGTGCATATTACGATAATATTCTTTTAAATAAAGTTATTGTTGAAGCCAATCCTACAGTGAGCCATCATGCCTATTATGGACTGCAGATTTTTCAATCTTTTGGTGATTTACAAACACGTGGGGGATTAAGTTATGTCGATCCTAACGCTCGCTTAGGAAAAGATATCCCTATTTATAGTACGGCAGAAAGAAAAACTTTTACCTCTGATTTTTTCACTATAAATCCCCGATACGACAAAGAAGCCTACTCGCATATGAGTGCTAATCTTGATCGGAAATATTATATATTATCTCTTAACTATATTCATTTATTAAGTAAAAATATTCGAGCAAGTGATGACTTTTTCAGTGATACTATTAAATGGAAACGGGCACTCGGCGGAAGTCTTACTTTAGTTTTTAATGACTCTTTGAGATTTCTAATAGATTTAAAATATGATTTTGCCCGTTTTGATAATATTATTAAAAGTGAAATTAGTTATAACTATCAAAATCAAGTACGTGTCTCTTTAGGTCTTGAAGTGCTTAAGGCACCCGAAGATTCTTCATATTGGAGTTATTATCGTGCAAACGATACCTTGTACTCATCTGTTGGATTTTATTTCTAAAAATAGAGTTTTTACCTAAACTAAATTAATAAAAAACTATGCTTGATTTTCTTTTTAAAAGGTCTTCGAAGTGATGTAATAAATTTAGGAGATTGGGTATGAAGAGCATTGTTATTACCAAGAAAATTCTCGCCTTGTTAGTGCTCATTTTTATTATATTAATAATTGGGGCTTCGAAAACATACTTCGCCCAAAAAAAAGAAAATAGTGCTTTAAGAATCAAGTTGTTGTCTCAGCGTAAAGAGAAAAAAAAACCGATTCCCTGGAGTCGATTATCTAAAGAATCGGTAATCGATTTTGAAAATAAAAAAAATAAAAATCTAGCAACTCTTCCCATTTCAATGGCCAGTATTCCAAATACCATGAGTGAACAAAGTATCGAAGAGCTTGCAGATAATTTAAATCAGTCTATGCTAGGTATAAAAAAATTAAACCTTGTAGGTGTTGAAAAAAATATCGCCATTGCTGATGAAATAATTTCAAGAGAGCCAAATGCATATTCCGCTTTTAAAGCGAAATTAATCTCAATGATTTATAAAGAAAATAAATTCAATCAATCTATTGATGATTATGAACTCAATGAAATCCTTGACAGTATGGCAACTTTCGAAACTACAAATGATAGTGCCATTTTAAAAGAAGCGGCTTTAATGGCATCAGCGGATTATCAAGTGGAAGTTCTAGAAAATAGGCTTGCAAATATTTCCTTAGAGAGAAATGAATTAACATCGCAGTTGGAAGGACTTGAAGTTTCTTCATCAGAATATAATAGCGTTCTTGCTCAAAACGATCAGCTAGCTGCTCAAGAAGAGGCACTATCATTAACTTTAGAGGGCGTTGTAGAAGGTCTAGATAGAAGTAATACACTTAGTTCAAATAATTTTAATGAAGATATTATTGAAATTCCTTTTATGAGATCTTTAGCGAAAGGTGATTTTAATACAGTAAAAGAAAATGCTCAAAGCTTTATTGAGCAGTTTCCTAATTCACCAATTGGTTATTTTTATCTGGTAAAAACTTTAATGCTAGAGGGGCAAGGCGAGGAAGTATTAAAAGTTATTAGAGAATCAAAACTACTTCCAGAAGTTCAGAATGAAATACAAAATCGACTTGAGGCCACGAGCGGGGATGACCCTAAGAAATATTGGGAAAAGTTAATTTTTTAAGAATTACTTTTGGCAATGAGGACAATAATAAGTCCCTCGGCCACCAATAGTAATTTTAATGATCGGTGTTTTTTTACACATCTGACAAATCTTTTGATGAAAAACCACTAAGTGCTGAACTCCTTCACCTTTTTCTCCGAAGGCATCTCGATAACCTCCTCCAAAAGTAGTTCCTTGAGTTTTCACTGCACCTAAAATAATTAAATCAATTGCCGCTTTAATATTTTTACAATCTTTTTTGGTAAGAGGGCCCACTATTCGAGTTGGGAGTAATTTCGCTCGAGCACAAATTTCACTGGCGATATAATTACCAACTCCCGAAAAGTTTTTTTGATCAAGTAAAAAAGTTTTTAAAACTTTATTGGGATTATTTTGAAAAATATTATAAATATGTTCAGCATCAAAACCTGGTTCGCTGATGTCCATTGGATAAGAGTTTAACTTTGTCTCAAAGTTTTTTTTGTTCAAAAAATAAAGGTGCCCAAATCTTCGAGGATCAATATAACTTAAAACCTTTTTGTTAGTTTCGATAATAATATGTGCATGCTTGCCATCAATTTCATCAAGTCTGCTGTCGGTAATTCTCCAGGAGCCAGACATTCCAAGATGAGAAATCATAAAGTGGTCGGGGTTATCAAGCTTGAAAATGAGAAATTTTCCTTTTCTGGAAATTTCTATTATTGATTCTCCAGATTTTGGAGTGAAATCTTTTTGCTTTATTAATCTTGAAGTTTTATCTGAGAATGATATTTTTTTGATCTCCAGGGGGAGAAAATTGGAGAGTTGAGATTTTATGGTTTCGACTTCGGGTAGTTCAGGAATAGGGCACCTATCTTGTTATTATCATTCACACGATATCACAAAAAAGGCTTCCATGCCATCCAATGCCATCCTTAAAATCAACTATTCACCGAATTTTTAAATTCTTTTAGTGAAACCACGTTGCTAAAGGTGGCATGGCCTCGGTCACTTTCTTTGAAAACATTTCGAATGTGATCCATGATTTTTTCCGAGAACATTCTTTGGTCGTCTTCAGTGCATTTTGAATAGTGGTCAGCGAGCTTAATGTCTTTGTGTCCAGTCATCGCCATGACCGCATCTAGACCACCTCCAACTTGTCTTGCGAGCTTTGCCATTCCATGGCGAAGGATATGAGTTCCAGTGTAAGGAACTCCACTTTTCCTTTGAGCATCACGATAGTTTAATTGGACATTACAATAGTTAATTGGATTACCTTCAACATGAAAAACAAAATCATTACCTAATTCTCTAAATGCCTCTCTCTTTTTTAAAATTTCTAAAATTTCGTCTGTAATAAAGACTGGCCTTGTTTCCTTATTTTTTGGAAATGGCTTCAATTCAAGAAATGTCTTATTTGATGAGTGGAATATACTAGAATGTTTAATGAGCATTCTGCGATTTTTGATATCAATGTTGTTCCATTGAATTCCACATATCTCGCCAATTCGACCGGCACAATAAAATTGCATCATGGCCAGATCGCGATAGAGTGGTGGGAGGTAATCAAAAAATAAAAATGCACTTTGTAGGTCGATCTGCTTTCTTTTGTCAGGAACAGGTTTGATAAATCCTAGCTTGCGATGCTTTGTCTTAACTGGACACGTTAGTAAAACGGCCTCTTTTTCAAATTGCTCGCTTTGTTTATACCAATTGAAAATTGTCACAAACATATTGAGTTCACTATTCAAATTACATCGGCCAGCACGACCTCGACCTGAGCCTTGATAATCATTACTCTTAAAATACTCAACATGTTTATTAACCCATGAAGTGAGTTTTGACGGAGTGATTTTATCCATTGGTAAATGCTCAAGGTCTACTAAAAGATCGTAACGTCTTCGCCAAATATCTTTTGTACTGGTGGCGAGGGTAGGGAAGTGATGCTTTTGCATCACCTCCCATACTTCTTGTAGTTTTGAATAGCTCGAATTTTGATCAGCTTCTTCTGATGTTGGAACATAAGAAATTCCATCAAAAGTTTTCCTCCACTGTTTTGCTTCAAACATTGTGGTGAAGGTCGTCTGATATTGTTTGCCATTAATTTTCTTAATGGCGAGATAGTTTCCAGAATTTGAATGTTTATAAATTCTTTCAACACCTTTAACTTTTGTGTAACCTTTCTTGCTCATAATTCTCCCTTTAGCCATTTAAGGACTTCGCTAGGAACGAACCAGAGCCTTCCACGTCTTTTTCTGTATGGTATGTCACCTTCTGAAACTAAGTTGTAAATTGTACCCTTAGAATAAGAAGTAAAACGACATACTTCATCTATACCCCATATTAAATTTTGAAAGAGCTGGCTTTGAGATGTTGATGTCTCAATGCCAGAATCAAGGTAGCATTTTTTATCTGGAATGTGATCATAATTTTGTTCGCTATGACACATTTTATTATCCTTTGTTTTGATTAAAGTAACGATTGCGCAATAGTTTTTGCTAGAATTTCAAAATACTCACGCTCAATCCCTTTACTGTCAGTAAACTTCTTTAAATCCTTATGGCCTCGCACAAATATTTCATTACCTTTCCGTAGATGAACCGAGCACTGTTCTGCCAATTTTCCGAAGGCCACTATCTTTTTCCAAATTGTTTCATTTCGGGGGCCATTTGATCCAATAGATATCTCACAGACAGCTTCTCCCTTTTTGGTATAGGCCAGGTAAGGATCACGCCCAAGACGACCAGAAAAAATTTCGTTCGTATTATTTAGCATTCTTATCCTCCCTTAAAATATTTCTGACACTCACTAAATATTCTCCGAGATCAAGATTAGTTTTATTTTTTTGGTTATATTCAAAACACTGTTTCTTCACTTTTTCTAAATTGCTGAGGACACTGTTTTGAATTTGCTCAATGTCTTTTGCCGTTAGCTTAGGCAGTGCCGCCAATACAAGGTCTTTCAATATTATTTGTCTACCAAACGACTTGTTATTCGCTTCTCCTAATAATTTCGACACCATCTCCTTTGATTCCTGATCTTTTGTAACATCAATAAAAAACTTGTCCTGACCATCCTTACATTCTTCTTTGTCTTCATTTTTTATTTCCTTAGCTGTTTTATTTTTTCTTCCTGTCTTGTTTTTTTCGGCTCCCTCGTCCTTCCTTTCTTCTTCTCTCTTATCTAATTCCATATCTCTTACTCCTTATTTCTAATTTCTTAATTCTTAATTTCTTCAACTTATCCCCGTGCTTTCCTTTCTATATTTCACCTAATTGACCACCACCTCTCTCCCCATGTTGTGAGGGGGTGGTCAATTAGGTGTCCCCGATTTAGCTATTAAAAGCACGGGGATAAGTTGTCTCTAAAAATGCTAGAGTCACACATGAACTCCGCAGGTAACAGTCCAGGTAAAGCACTAGGTAACAAAAAATTATTCAAATAAATCTCCTAGTTTTTTTGTCTTATTGTTGTGAAAAACTTCTGAACTTAATAGATCAGATGCATTTTTCAAAATCGACGGATTCAAAATAAAAATAATTTTTTGAATCAGCTCGTCTTCAATGTGATCAAAGTCGCTATCCAATAAAAGCTCACTTAATCTTTTTTTGTACGATTCAAAGGACGACCTATCTGCAAAAAAATACAAAACATTGTCGTACTCATCGGCTTTGGCATACTCGACCAGCTTTTCAAATACTCTTTTTCGATCTTTTCGCCAAAGTTCTATCTCGACGGCCACGACTAATTCTTTTTTCTTTTTTAGAATGGTAAGGATTGCATCAGGCTCAATTGCATGATGTCGCCATGACGATTTGGTCTTAAATTCATGAGGTAGTTTTCCAGAAGTAATCATTTTTAAATTTATTAAATTTGAAACGACCATCGAAACGACTGCATCATGTCGGATATTGTCCTCATTGAAATTCTCAATTCCTAATCTTTGCAGAAGCGCTTTTGAAGGATAAACAATCTTATTAAATCCTTTTTGTAGTTTAGATTGAATTATTCCTCCAGCTTCTAGCCGAATGATTCTTTGTCTAAATGCAGGGCCTTTTTCTGACTCAGCGACTAGGGCCTTAAGATTTTTAGAACTGATTGATCGCCACTTAGTTAGAGCTTCAATAATGTCATCATTTTTTTGAATCATAATTTCATTAATCATAGACCTCCCTTACGTTTTAAGTTTCGCTTACATCCTTTTTCGATCCGAGCAATCGGAGCCTTCCTGTCAGTTTTAGTAATTTTTGTAAAGGCCTTTGATTGCCTAGTATCTCGAACATTAAGAATCACTAGACTTTTTTTCCCATGCTCTAACAAAACGGTTTGCCCAATGTTGATGGATTTAAAAATGTCAGGGTGACAAAGATATTCATGGCCAGTGCGGATTGTTCCCTTACCCGACTCTGATCCTGAGTCTGTCGCTAGCGTTTTCTTTTCGGCCAAGAAGGTTCCGCAAGCAGAGGCTAACTTCTCGGCATTTTCAGTATTAGTCTGTCTTTGAATAAACCAGTTAGAATATGATTCAAAGAACTGCTTCATTAAAACTTCGCCATCGCCAATCATTTCGATGTCGGAGTAAGATTGAACGGCGGTATAGACATTGATTCCACTTGAGCGGCACTTGTTTACTAAATCTAGGAAGTCGGGAAACAAAACGGAACCAGCTTCATCTATAAATAATCCGATACTGCGCTTTTGTGCCTCATGCGAATCTTCAAATGTCTTTCCAATCCAATAAGAAAGATTCATGGCCTCGCTGACAAATAATTTACCGACTGTTTTAGCTAATGATGCATACCCTTGAGTAGAGCATCCTATGTAAATGCAAGATTTTTCCTCCCATGCTCGTTTTAAAGTCATCGAAGGTTTGCCATTTGCAAGTGACTTCCTAAAAAGTTTTCCAAAGTCAGAATTTAATAAGAGCTGTAGCTGAGTTAAAAGACCGGAAGTCTCTTCTTTATTATGCTCCAGCTTGAGCTTTGCATAAATGTCATGCAGGTCAAATTCTTCCTTCTTAGCTGATAAACTGGTCAGCACTTCTTCTAACGCTTTCTGTGATTGATTCAGATAATACTGATTCGGTTTTTTTCCCCAATCGAAGCTTCTCATGATCATTGAAATTCTCTGCGAATTAGTCATGTCTGCGATAGGATTAAAAGATTTAGCCTCTTTATCAAATTCAGAAAAGATGTAATACTTTCGCCCATAATGCCTACAGAGCTTTTTG
>JAURXW010000188.1 GCA_030654205.1 Bacteriovorax sp. | reverse complement strand
CGATGGCACAGGTGTGATCACTTCCAGCCGAGATCATTTTCGGATTTTTAAGATTGGCAGGGACATTGGTTTTTCCTTTTTCATTGTTCCCCCAGCATTTGACTCCTTCGTCGTCGATGGCACAGGTGTGTATTTGTCCAGCCGAGATCATTTTTGGATTTTTAAGATTGGTAGGGACATTGGTTTTTCCTTCTTCATTGTTCCCCCAGCATTTCACTCCTTCGTCGTCGATGGCACAGGTGTGATCACTTCCAGCCGCGATCAATTTTGGATTTTTAAGATTGGCAGGGACATTGGTTTGTCCTTCTTCATTCCTCCCCCAGCATTTGACTCCTTCGTCGTCGATGGCACAGGTGTGATATTCTCCAGCCGCGATCATTTTTGGCGCTTTCTTATAGGACAAATGACTTAATTTTTTACTTGAATTTTGAGGATATTCAAATTCTTCACCAGTTTTAACATCTGTAAAAACCACAACGGCAAGAGCTATTGACACCTGAAAATAAACTCCAAACCCTAAAACAATCAAACTCAAAAAACTTTTCATATATTATCCTTATTCATTAAAATAAAATTTAAACCCTAAATCCCAGCATACTCCCCATACAATTCATTCAGCCCCTGCACATTCAAAATTAAATCAAACACAGGGCCTCTACTGGCCGCCTGATACAGGAGCGGATAAAGTGCTTCAATCTTATGAAACATTTCAGCCCCGGCCTTAAACGTTGGGATATTGTCTCCAGAATTTGCCGTCGCAAGTAAGTGTCCAAAGTCGACCGTGATATTAGCTAAGGCCGATTTTAATTCGTCGCTGATATTTCCCTTCGCAAGTTCTTGCAGTAACAAATGCATTTGCGAAAAAGTATTGTAAGTCATTTTGTTGAAAGTAAAATCATCAAGGCCTCGCTCTTTAGTAATCGCATCCATAATGTCGTAGAGACTTTTTACATCAGGAGCAATCACTGCGGTGTTGATGTATGAGAAATACGAAGTCGAAGTTTTATATGTCACGAATTGGTTGAGGTATTGATTAAGAGTTTTAGTGTGAGTAAGGCCATTGGTTTTTATCGCGGTGATTGTTTGTTCAGTTGAGTTCTTCAAGACGATTAAGCGGCCTTGGTCTTGAGTGTCTACGAAGCGTTTTATTTTTGTGATGAGAGTTAGTTGAGAAGTAAGTTTGGCAACGGCATCGTCGGTTTCAGTGGCGCTTAAATTTTGTGAAAACATAGCAGCGATTAAAATGAAAAGTTTAAGCTTGATCATGAGACTGCCCTTTTTAGAGATAATTAATTTATGGGATAGATATCCTAGGGGAGGGATGTGAGTCAAAAGGTTAATTCTCGCGGTGAAAGAATTTCATGAGAAGGTAGAAATTGGCTTACCTATTGTTTATCTAATACATCGAAATCATGTAGGAGTGCCAAAAATAAGGCCTTCAGGCTTTGCTTGAAGAAATGTGTCCTATATGGTATCATTTAAAGCGATACCACGGAGTATAGATGAACCCAATAGAAGTTGTTATAAAGTTTGATCAATATTTGCACAAAAACAGTATGCACTTTGAAGCCATTGTTATTGGCGGTGCTGCGCTTTCTATTTTAGGTATTATTACGAGGCAAACTCAAGACGTCGATGTACTCGACCCTGAAATCCCAAACAATATTCTCGAAGCTGCCAAGTTGTTCGCAACTTTAGAGGGAATTTCAGAAACCTCATTAAAGGAAAACTGGTTAAATCATGGACCTGAATCATTAAGGAAATATCTCCGACCAAATTGGCGTATGAGACTTCAGCCTCTGTTCCAAGGAAGTGCAATTACATTCACAACACTCGGCCGCGTCGATCTTATAGGCACAAAAATACTGGCATATTGTGATCGAGGAACTGATTTAAAAGACTGCATCGATTTGAAACCAAGCCGTGAAGAAATATTAGAGATTCTTCCTTGGGTAGAGCAATATGATCTAAATCCAGACTGGCCCAAATATGTTCGAGGACAAGTTGAAGAGTTAGCTAGTAGGCTAAATTATGTCCTTTAAACGTATTGAGTGCCTAAATGAGTACCCACTTGGTGAGGAGCTTACTCCAAAACTTATTGGTATTGGATTTAAGCTCGGAGGATTCGCAGAAGAAAATGTGAATATAGAAGATTGTCTTATTGCTGCTGCAACTGAAGGTGTTGGTGGTGATTTTAGAACTTTGTCATTGCTGACAGACTGGTTTTTTATTCATCACAAATTTGTTAATATTGACCGGCTCTTAAGGGCCTTAAAAAAAATTAAAGACCCAAAAATAAAATGCTACTTTGGAGCGATTGGTAAATGGCTACAAAAAGATGGTGGCTATAAGAAACTTTCTAAAATATATCGAGGTGAGGCGCATCTATTGGGTCTAACATCCGATTATAAATTTCTAATCAAAAGAAATGGGGAAGATGAAAGATTTGTTGGTTCAAAATTTCTAGTTGCAAATAAAACTTTAAGATCTCGCCATGAAGATATTTTAACTTCAAAGGAATTGGCCCTAAGACACCAGGATTATTATTACCGAATATTAATCGGGCCGAGCTACAGGGCAGATATGATTTCAAAATACATTAATAATTCCTCATTAACAGCAAGCCAACTTGCAAAAAATACTTATGGCTCTTTTGCAACTGCGTGGGAAGTGATGAAGAGTATAAATCTATTGGGCATTACTGTTCGGAATAAATAAAGGGGGTAATCAAGTTTTTTATATAATATAGCCCCCTAATATAGTCGCTAGCAAAATGGGAGTTAATCCCTCTTTCTTTCTCTCTTTTTTCGATACTCTTTAATGGCCTCAACACTGCTCAACCAATTACGCCCATCTTTATGAGCATCTATTCTTCCAGCGCGAGCAAGAAGGTTTAAGTATTTTTCAGAGTAAGGAGTTTTTTTAGCAAGCTCAGAGAGAAGCAATAGTTTTTTTC
>JAURXW010000178.1 GCA_030654205.1 Bacteriovorax sp. | reverse complement strand
ACGAGTGTTGGTTCCTTCTGCAAAAACCATTTTTATTTTTTGTCCGCGTTTTGCAACATGGGTACTTAAACGATCTCGAAGAGATTTCATAAACTGAGCAGTATTGCCCATTCTTCCTTCCAGAGCGCGAGCATAGGCATTGAGGTCGTCAATTTTAATTCTGGCCACTCCAGAGTCCATTGCTGCTTTAGCGACCGCAGTAGTAACTCTCGTTAAAACTCTTGGGTCAAATGGTTTTGGAATAAGATAATTTTTACCAAATTTAAAATCTTCTCCACTGTACGCCATTTTAACTTCTTCAGGGACTTCTTCTTTGGCTAAATTAGCGAGAGCATAAATAGCAGCAAGTTTCATCTGAATATTTATTTTTGTTGCACGAGTATCAAGTGCTCCACGGAAAATAAATGGGAAGCATAAAACATTATTTACTTGATTGGGAAAATCAGAGCGCCCTGTGGCCATTAAAGCATCATCTCTTACTGCGTGAACTTCAGAGGGATAAATTTCAGGATCGGGGTTTGCCATCGCAAAAATAATTGGATTTTTGGCCATATTTTTTACCATATCTGCAGAAACAAGCCCTCGAGCTGAACAACCAACAAAAGCATCAGCACCTTTAAAGGCATCATCTAATGTACGTGCTTTAGTATCAATAGCAAATTCTTCTTTGTATTTGTTCATTCCTTCTTTGCGGCCTTTATAGATGGCCCCGTTGGAATCACACATAATGAGATTTTCTCTTGGTAAACCAAGTTCAAAAAATAATTTCGCGCACGAAATAGCAGCAGCACCAGCACCTGAAAAAACAACTTTGGTCTTTTTAATATCTCTTCCAGTTATCTCAAGTGCATTTAAAAAAGCAGCTGAACAAATAATGGCAGTTCCGTGTTGATCATCGTGAAAAACTGGAATATTCATTTTTTCAATTAATTGAGTTTCGATTTCAAAACATTCTGGTGCTTTGATATCTTCTAAATTTACACCACCAAATGTAGGCTCAAGTGCAGCTACAATTTTGATCATTCCTTCAATGGTTGGTTCATTAACTTCAATATCGAATACATCGATATCAGCAAATTTTTTAAAAAGATTTCCTTTTCCTTCCATTACCGGTTTGCCGGCCAAGGCCCCAATATTTCCTAAACCTAATACGGCCGTACCGTTTGAAATAACGGCTACAAGATTTCCTTTTGCAGTGTACTTGTAAGCAAGCTCAGGATCTCTCGCAATCTCTAGGCATGGATAAGCGACGCCTGGGGAATAGGCTTTAGATAGGTCAAGCGAAGTGAGAAAAGGTTTAGTAGTGACAACTTCGATTTTCCCTGGACGACCTTCAGAGTGGTAGTCTAGGGCCTGTTGTTTTTTTTCATCGGCATCAGTGCGATCATTTCGTTGATTACTCACGGTCAATCCTTGGTTATTTAAGAATGTAAAACGACTGGGATAGGTTATGAGAAGAATTGGGAAATGAAAAGAAAATTGCCCTGCACAAAGAGAATGCGAACCTAGGGCGGTATTAAGCGTTAAAATCTATATACGAATTGCAAAATCTACACTCAGAACGTTTGCCTTATAAGCTGAGCTTGAATTATTGGAGTTGTTTTTACCTATAGAATACTTGCCTTGTAGGGATAAAATTTTAGCGAAACTATAAATAACTCCCGCATCTACGCTAATTAATTCCTGATATTCCTTATTCGTAAGCTTTCTATTTTTTACTAATACAGTAACAGTTCGATCAGAGTAATTAGTTTTTGCAATACTACCGTTTACAAAATATTCCCAATCATCATTGGGAGTAATGCTAATAATTAATGAAGGGCCATAAGAAAAATTACTATAATATGATTCGGCTGAATTATTGTTTTGAATTGTAAGTTCAGGATTAATCATTAACTGAGATGAGAAATTGTGTTCAATACCATATGTTCCACTAATAATTTTATCACTTCTGTTAGCGATTTTAGAGTATTTTTTGACATTTCCGTTGAGCGAGAAATAGCCAGAAGTATCCTTGTTAAAAGTTTGATATAATGATCCTGAAAACCTAGCTCCAGAGTTATCACTGGTGGTATCAGTGCTAACAATATTGTTTCCATTGTAAACTTGTTTAAAAGCCCCGATCGTAAATTCCCCTTCTTGGACAACTTTGTATTGAGCACTTAGATCGGCCGAGTAGTTATCATTTTCAGTTTGTTTTTTATAAATTTCAGTTTTAGCTTTAAGTTTAAATTTGTAATTATCATTTTTGGTTTGGATATATCCACCAAGGGTACTGTAGTTATCTGAAATGGGGCCAGCTTTTGTCAGATTTACGTTATCAGTATTTGAAATCTGACCATCGGCTTTCATTCCAAAGTCCCAGGCCCAAGTTGAAGAAATTGTAATGAAAAATATAAAAAAAATGGTCGAAATATTTTTCATTAATTAATCCTTTATTAATGCCTTATTCTATCGTCGAGTTGCCCAGCTCTTTTTTTTTCGCGTCGTTCTTCTTTTCTTTCTTGTCGCCTTTCTTCTCGTCTGTTTTCTCTTTTTTCTTCAAATCTTAAGTCTTGTTTATCCTTATGATTTTCACTTGAATTATTATCCAAGTGATTGCGATTATTGTCATCATTCAAATTTCCAGGGTGATCTTTTCCCTTTTCAATCACGGCATCTTTAATACGATTAATTTTAATTTCCTGTTCTTTTTGGTCTAGTTTATTGATAGCCTCAAATCTTTTTTTCAAGAGCTCTTGTTTTTCGGGAGTTAGCATTTTAAAGCGCTGAAACGCCGCACGAATTTTTTCTTTTTTATCATTTGGTAATTTTTTAAATTCACTAAAACGCTCAGCTATTTTTTGTTTTTGCTCTTTAGACATTTGGCCCCATTCTTCAAAGTTTGAACGAAGTTTATCTTTTTGCTCATTAGTAAGTTTTTCCCATTCCCTTTTATTGTTTGAGAAATTAGTTGAGTCTTCAGCAATAGCATTGGCTGAAATAAAAAGAACAATGAATATTAGATATACAGTTTTTTTGATGAGTTTATTTAGCTTCATTATTTTTCTCCGGATCTAAAGCGGCAGAAGGGCCTTGAGCATTTTCCTTGGATTGAGTATTTTCTGTTAGAAAGGGATTTTCTTCTTTGAGAAAATCTAAACTTTGATAAAAATCAAGATTACTTATTATTTCATCGTCAAGATTATTGGCCCAAACAGAAAGTGCAAATAAAAAACAAACGATAGAAAAGATTTTGAGTATATTCATTATTGATTACCCTCAATCTTTTTCCATTCAACTTCTGAAAGCTCACTGGCGTCGGCCATAAGTTCAATACGTTTAAAATTAAGCAGCATTTCTGGTGATTCAGTAAATGCTTGAGAGTCGATTTTTTTTGAATTATAAATATTAAATGTCAAAATCACTAAAGCTGTGGCCGCAAGTGAAAGTGTAATCGGAAGCCATCTTGAAAAAATATTTGATTTTGGACTGGCCAGATGTTCACGGGCCATTAAAGAAATTTTATAATCAATTACTTTAGTCGGCGGAAAGGATGTTTTTGTTTTTGCCCATTGATAAAAGTTATTATCTTTTTTCAAAGATGGCCTCCACGTTTAAAGCAAGTGATTAATTTTTCTTTTGTTCTAAATAGCACGGACTTAATGGCCCCAATACCAATGATTAAAATATCGCTAATTTCTTGATTAGATAGTTCTGATTGGATATGTAGAAACACAATTTCTTGTTGGTCCTTAGGAAGTTCTTCAATGCAAATCTTGAGTTGATTTGAATCAATTTTTTTTAAAAGAGAAGTCTCGAGATCATCAAGTTGTGATTCGAAATTTTCTTCTCCTGTTGAAGTATAAATTGTATCAAATGAATTTTCCATTTTATGATCTAAACTTCTCCAATAGTCTAAAAGAGTGTTTCTCGCAATTACCCAAATCCAAGTTTTTACCTTGCTCTCAAAACGGAAAGTATTTTTTTTGATCAATATTTTTAAAAATGTTTCTTGTAGAATTTCTTCTGCGACTGAATTATTAAGCAATCCTAAGAAGTATGAATAAACTGGCTTTTTATATCTTAAGTATAATTCATCAAAGGCAAGTGGATCTGCTTGTTGGATTAACGTCATAAGCTCCTCGTCACTCATAGAGACGTAACGGGAGGAAAAAAGTTTCAAGGTGATTTTGCCAAGCATTGTAACATCTTAAAATCATTGTTAAAAAAAGAAAGTTTATTTTTAATGAAACCTTTTTTTCCCATACTCGTCTAAAATAGCAACTGATTCAAATATGAACACATTAAGTGTGAATATAACAAACTTCAGTTCGGAGTAATTATGAAAATTGCAGCCATTATCCTATTCTCTTCTCTATTATCAATAAATGCCTTTGCTCAAAGTACGGATACCGGATTACCACCATCTGGAGAAGTTCAGAATGATAAAATTGAGCTTAGAAAAGATAGAAAAGAAGTTAAGTCTGATAATGAAGCAGTTAAAGAAGATAACGAACAATTAAAAATTGACCGTGATCAAGTTAAAGCAGATCAAGAGAAAATAAAAGAGGCTAAAAAGAATTTAGATGAAGCAATTAAGTCGGGAGCTTCACAAGACCAAATTCAGGTGGCCAAAGATTCATTGAAGCAAGCCTTAGATCAACGTAAAGGGGATATTGAAAAAATGCGCGGAGATTTAAAAGAGCGCAAAGGTGATAAGTTGGAAAGACGTGAGGATAAAAAAGAACGTAAAGAAGACAAAAAAGAATTAAGAGAAGATATGAAAGAAAAACGCGAAGAAAGAAATGCAGATAGACGAGAAGATAGACGAGAAGAAAGAAGAGCAGAAAGACGCGAGGACAGAAAAGAAGAGAGACGTGATGACAGAAAAGAAGACAAACGTCAGAAATAATCTGAGCCTTCCCCCTGTTTATGACAGGGGGTTTTTTCTTGCGATATATTGCTAAAGTCGTTAACATTTTAATATTACCAACCTAGGGGTGGTCATCCATCAAAAAATGATCTGAGAATAGACCCTTGTACCTGATTCAGGATAATGCCTGCGTAGGAAAGGGATAAATGAATAAGATAGCAGAACTTTTTAAATCAATTACTATTTTCGAAATTGTTCTTACAACTGTAGTGGCTTCGGCCCTTGGTGTTTCTTTTTGGGGATGGACTTTTGTCTATGAAATTTTAAAACCAGTTTTGAAATTAAGTGGTCTTAGTTATTTAGTCGCCGGTTTTTGGATTTTTTCCTCTATTTTTTTATCACAAATTATACGGAAGCCGGGGATTGCAATCATTGCTTCGATCCTTGCTGCATTTGTAGAAAGTCTTCTTACGCAATGGGGGATAATGTCAGTGATGTGGGGGATAGTGCAAGGATTTGGAGCTGAAATAATTTTCATGCTTTTCTTGTATAGAAAGTGGGATTTGAAAGTTTTAATATTGGCGTCTATTTCATCTGCTAGCTGCAGTTATCTTTTAGATTATTATCTATATAATTATAAAAATCTCAGTCTAGAGTTTAATTCAATTCAGTTTTTTTCGTTTGTTTTATCGTCAATCTTTTTTGCCGGTTATCTTAGTGATAAATTTTCCAAACGATTGTTAAAGCTGGGTCTTTTGGATCAGTTTTTAATTGCTAAAAATCAATAGGTGATAGATGTTTGAATTAGGTCCATTTGAATACCAATTTAAAAATAGTTCAAAGAAAATATTTTGTACCAAGAAAATTAATATTAAAAATAAAGAAATTGTTTTAATTTCCGGTATGTCTGGAGCCGGTAAAAGTACACTTTTACAAATAATAAAAGGTCTAATACCCCATTACTCAACTGGAATGTTTACTGGCAATATGCCATTTTCAAAAAAAGAAAAAAATGATCAAGGATCTGGTCAGTTACAACCAGAAATTGTGTTCCTCTTTCAAAATCCTTTTTCTCAGTTAATTTATCCCAATGTTGCCGAAGAGTTCTTTTTTACTATGGAAAATTTTAATTTCACAAAAGAACAAATGGATTTCAAGCGTCTTGAGTTAGAGTCTAGTTTTAATCTCGACAGTATTTGGAATAAAAAAACGGCGGAATTGTCACATGGAGAATGCCAAAAGTTAGTCTTAGCTTCTCTATTGGCCATTGATCCACAAATTTTACTTTTAGATGAACCCACTGCCTTTTTAGATCCTGTTGCTCGGGCCAGTTTTTATTTATGGTTAAAAAAAATCAAAGGACAATACACAGTGATTTTAATCGATCATCACTTTGATGAGGTTTTACCTATAGTAGATAAAATTCTTGATGTAGCTAGTAATGGAAGTATTTCTGAGGTGAATGGGGATTATAGAGCCAAATTCGGTGTAGAGAATCACTTGTTAAACCAAGAGATAAATCTAAAAAAAAGCAATAATATTCATTTGTCGCTTGCTCATATTAATTATCATCATGCTGGACAGAAGAAATTATTAGAAGATATTTCATTTAGTGCAAGCAGCGGTGAGATTGTTGTTATTAAAGGCGAGAATGGGAAAGGGAAAAGTACTCTCTTTAAAATTATTGCCGGGCTTATAAGGCCATTAAGGGGCGAAATACAAATTAAAAAAAATGGAATTGAACTACCTTTAAAAAAATATACCAAAGAAATAGGTTTTATTTTTCAAAACCCAGAAGCTCACTTTTTTTTTGATACAATCGCAGAAGAACTAAAGTCTATTTCAGATCAAAGCCAAGTAGATGTATTACTGAAGATGTTTTTTGAAAATATTGACTTAAACCGCTCACCGTTTTTACTTTCAGAAGGTGAAAAACGAAGACTTGGAATTTTGATAACAGTTCTGCAGGAAAAATCCATTTTACTTTACGATGAGCCAACTTTTGGTCAGGACCAAAGTTCTATTTTTAAAATTAAAGAGCTAATTTTAAGTCTAAAAAACATGGGCAAAATTCAGGTTATTATTTCCCATGATGAAGCATTTATTAACTCTCTTCCTACCAAGATCTATCTATTATCCAACGGGCAATTGGAGATACAGGAATGAGTCAGTCACAAACTCGCGAGTTTTTACATTCTTGGTATCTTTTAATAATTACAATATTGAGTTTATTTTTTTTATTGATAAATCGACTATATTTATTAGATATTTATTTATCAATAATTATCTTTTATTTTTATTTTAAAAATGGACTTTTGTTTTCGAAGTTTAAACGTCTTTTTTGGATAGCTTTTATATTCAGTTTTAGTTTGTTTCTGCTCAATATGCTTTACCCTGCTAAAGAATTAAAAATTGGAGATGGATACCAAATTTTAAATTTTAAAATTTACAGCGCATCTGTAACTGAAGCCTTGAAAAATATGATTAGACTTTTTCTCGTGTCATTTTTGTCGATGTCTTCAGGGGTAGTCATTAATTACACAAACGTCGTATTGCATCTAATTGTGCATAAGGGATTAAAGCTGTTTTATGGTTACCCTGTATTAATTGCGATGAATTCTATTTCACTTTTTAAGGCCGAGTTTGAACGTATTAGAATTAATGCTAGACTTCGAAACTTACCTTGGAAGGATCAGTTTACTATTTTGTTTCCATTACTAGTTTTTGCCATCCGACACTCTCAAAGAGGAGCGCTTGCTCTTGTGACGAGGGGACTGAGAGAGCAGAAAACCTTTTATTTTAATTATGATTTATCAGCACTAGATAAAAAACGTTTTCGAATATTTATATTATTTTATTTATTTTTAGTGGGCATTGCTATTTATTTTCGATAGGGTAAATCTATGACAATTACACAAATTGAATATATTCTTGCCGTTGAAAAATTTAGACATTTTGGAAAAGCAGCTAAAGCTTGCTCTGTAACCCAGCCTACACTTAGTATGCAATTACAAAAAGCTGAAGAGGAATTAGGTTTGGTTCTTTTTGATCGCTCAAAAAATCCGGTATTAACGACTGAGGCCGGTGTTAAAATAATTAACCAAGCACGCTTGGTGATACGTGAATATAAAAAAATTTTTTCAATTATTGATGCATCTAAAGACGAGGTACGCGGAGATTTTCGCTTAGGAGTTATTCCTACTCTTG
This sequence comes from Bacteriovorax sp., assembly GCA_030654205.1. GTDB lineage: Bacteria > Bdellovibrionota > Bacteriovoracia > Bacteriovoracales > Bacteriovoracaceae > Bacteriovorax. The sequence continues at coordinate 9,002 of JAURXW010000178.1, read as the reverse complement.
CTCCTTATGTTGTTCCACTTTTTGCGGGACTATTTGTTAAAAAATATCCCTTAGTCAATTTAACAATTGAAGAATTTAAAACGGAAGAAATAATTGCTCTTTTAGATTTGGATGAGCTAGATGCAGGTTTATTAGTCACGCCACTAGTTGGTGAAACATTAATAGAGCGAGTATTGTTCAATGAACCGTTCTCTGTTTTTGCTTCGACAAATCATGCACTTCTTAAAAAAACTAAAATCAAAGATAAGGATTTAGATAGCTCGGATGTCTGGCTTTTAAATGAAGGGCATTGTTTTCGGCAGCAAGTTTTAAATCTTTGTAAGATGTCAAAAACCGCCGGAATTCATGATAATTTAAAGTTTGAAAGTGGGAATTTAGAAACACTTAAGAATATGGTTCTAAATAGCCAGGGCTATACCTTGCTTCCTGAATTGGCGGTTTTAAACCTTTCTAGCAAGGATAAATTGCATGTGCGTGAGTTTCAGAATCCTATTCCAACGAGAGAAGTTTCTCTCGTTCACAATAGAATTTTTTTGAAAGAAAAAATAATTATGGCCCTTGAAGAATCAATTATTGAAAATTTACCACAAAGCCTACTCTCACTAAAAAAGAAAAATATTGAAGTCATTAGCATTAACTAAAAATCTACATTTTTTCAGGCGGAGTTATTCCTAGCAAAAATAAACCTTTTTTCAGGGTATTTCCAAATGCATTGAGTAGTGCCAAACGCGCAGCTCTTAAATCTTCCGTTTCTGCTTTCATAACTGAGACTTCATTGTAAAATCGGTTATAAGATTTACACATAAAGAAAATATGATTCGCTATAGTTGAAGGCTTGTAATTTTCACAAGCGTAAAAGACTGTTTGGTTAAAGTCATATAAATGTCTCATCAGATCGCGCTCTGTCTCATGAGTTAATAAATCTAAATGATCCAAAGAATAAAGCACTCCCTGCTCACGGGCCTTGGTTAATATAGATTGAGTTCGTGCATAGCTGTACATCAAATACGGACCAGAGTTTCCTTCAAAGGAAACCCATTCTTTTGGATCAAAAACAATTTCTTTATTAGGGTCTGCTTGTAGCATGCCATATTTAATAGCTCCGACTGCCAGCTTGTGAGCTGTGTCTTCTAGACGGGCCACATCCCATTCATCTTTATATTTATCCAGGTACTGATTAATTTCCTGAATAACAATATTAATTAATTGTAAAAATGTGATTGAATTCCCAGCACGCGAAGACATTTTTCCTTCGGGGCGAACGACTAGGCCATATGATAAATGAAAACATTGTTTAGCTTGCTCAAATCCCATTTGTTCTAAAGCATAAAAAAGTTGTTTGAAGTGAAAAATTTGTTCACTACCAACAACATAGATTGATCGATCAATATCAAAGTCATTAAATTTAACTTTAGCAAGTGCCAAGTCTTTGGTGATGTAAGGAGTCGATCCATCTGACTTACGTGCCATGAAAAAACCAAGTTTTTTGTCAGACATATCAAAACCAAAAGCTCCTTTGTCTTCAACAAATAAACTTTTTGCAATATACTCATCTACAATTTCTTGTGAAGCTTCGCTCACTTCCGATTCATAAAAAAAGTGATCGAAATGAACATCGAGCCATTTATAAACCTTGTTAAAGTCATCTAAACAGTATTGACGAGTGATTTTCCAGCTTTCGTAATATTGACCACTTTTATTTTCAATTGCTTTTAGGATATTGGAAATTTCGGTATTAAATTTTATTTTCGTTTCATCGTCGGCTTCTTTTAGTTTAGTATTGGCCTCGACATATCGTTGTCCCAACCATTCAGCTTTATTTTCAATTTTATCATTTAGAACTTCGCCTTTATAGTGTTCAACGGCCCAGAGACATTTTGCAATATGAGTCCCTTCGTCGCCAATATAATTGACAGGAATAACTTTAAAACCGTTATATGAAAAAATGCGGCACAAGCTATCGCCTAAGCAAACATTTCGCCCATGACCAACATGAAATTCTTTGTGAGTATTAGGTTGAGAGAATTCAATCATTACTTTTGTATTATTATTGGCGATATTTGAGCTTAATACTTTAAATCCATCTTCGTTTATTAAAAGGGGGATAAGCGTTTTTGCAACTTGTTTTTGATTTGTAAAAATATTGAGAAATGCTCCTTTTAATAAAACAGATTCAATCCATGGATTATTAATACCGTCTAATTCACGCTTAAGTTCTTCTGCCATTGTGTTTGGGACTTTCTTTAATGCCTTTGCAAATCGAAAACATGGAAGCGCGTAATCTCCCAATGATTTTTCAGGAGGCTGCTCTAGCGCCTTAAAACAAACAAGTAGGTCGATGTCGCTTGGAAAATTTTCACCAGCTATTTTTTTAAGTGCTGAAAAAAGTGACTGGGCAAGCGAGCATTTCGCAGGATCATATTTGAAATTTTCGAGTTGATTCACTAGAGACTCCCTTCAGTATGTATATTCACTTTTGCCTTAATAGAATTCGCAATAAAGCAATTGCGATGAGCTTTGTCGTGAAGTGATTTTAATTGTTCAGATGTAGGTAATTTGGCACCACTGAATTCTATCATTGGCAGTAGGTCTATCTCTGTTACAGACAGTCTTCCTTTTTCATTTTTGTCCAAAGTTGCAGTCGCTCGATCGGTATAGCTATCTACAATATAGCCTGATTTGGCAGCAACGGCTAAAAAAGTCAGCATATGACAACTGGCCAAAGAAGAAGCTAGAAGTTCTTCGGGATTAGACATATTAGAGTTTCCTAAATATTCAGGGGCAGCGGAATTCTGTAATATTTGATTTCCACTAAAAGTGATGGTGTGGCTTCGGTTAAAAGAATCATATAAAAAATCATTTGTTCGTTTCCATGAAAGATCAATTTGAAATTTATTATTCATAAATGTTTATTCCTTAACTTTGTATTCAGCATCAATAGTCGTGCCTTCAAAATTATTAAATCGATGTGGAGCATTTTTCATTTTTCTTGAGATCACTAGTTTTTCAGATGATTCTCCACCTAGAGCAATAAGCCATGCGAAAACAACGAGTATTTGATTTGAATTCCAATAGGCAATAGTTGCTAGGGTCGCTACTAATATTCTTGGGGCAAAGAAAAATCCCAACCACCAAAGCAATCCTCCAAATTCAATTGAGCCAATCAAGGCACCAGAAACTAATAAGGTTAAGCGTGGAAAAATGGCGATTGAAAAAAGAAAGATCCAACCATGTTTGGAAAAAAAATCGCTGGTTCCAAAAATAATGTCAGTGTAATTGTACAGTATTGTTGATGCGACTGAAATTACCAAAAAAATAATAATAATTTTGAATATTGTTTTCATATATTTTTCCATTCCATACTTAAAAGAGATGCAAATCGTTTTAATTTAATTACTAATAATTTTCCTTACTTCAGTAAATAGTAACCTAGTTACTTGTCTAAGAAAATTCTATAACCTTCCAATTTACTCTATCAAAATGCAGCGTAATAAGAAATTAAAAAGCAAAAAATAATTGTTTCTAGTCTTGACGTTAATCAGGTCGATCTCAACTTACTAGTATGAAAACAACAAACCTTACAAACATTGAACAATTTATACCAACCTTGGTCCTTAAAAACACGGTGCTTTTTCCTGACGTAGCGCTGCCAGTTTTGATTTCAAAAACTGTCGGCTTAAATGCTATTCATCGCGCTATTGAGATGGGAAAAGACAAGCTTTTTATTGCGATCACCCTCAAAGAAGGAGTGCAGATCGAGCGAGCGACGCTTTCAGATTTCTACTCAGTGGGTACTCTATGCACTATAGAGCGCCTTGAAAAGAATGACAAAGGAGAGACGATTGCTTACGTTAAAGCACTTTATCGTTTTAGGGCGCTTCAAATACAATTTGAAGAAGCATTTGGCGCTTGGGCAGCAAGAGGAGAGTCTGTGCCAGATATTATGGATCTAGATGGACCAACTGAAATTGCATTGCTGAGAAGTTTAAAAGAAATTTCAGTTGAAATATTAACCAGCTTAAATGCTTCAAGTGAATTCAAGAGAACACTTGATCAATTTGAAAGTGCTGCGGACTTTACGAATTTAGCAGCTCAAAATTTACCGCTTATATTAGAGAAAAAACAAGAGATTTTAGAAATTGCCTCTGTAAAAGCTCGTGCTCTAAAAGTGTTAGAACTTTTAGTTGAACAAAGAGAAATGATTAAAGTTAATAATGAGATGGGAGTAAAAATCTCAGAAAAAACGAGCAAGGCTTATAGAGAAGCAATTTTGCGTGAACAATTAAAGGCCATTAAAGAGGAGTTAGGTGAGGGGGCAGGGGAAACGGTTGCTGGAGCTCAAGGTGAAAAACTTAGTTTAAAGGATCGAATTAAAGAAGCTAAACTTCCAACTGAAGTTGAAAAAATAGCGATCGAACAACTTAATCGTTATGAAACAATGGGCGCGCAAAATGCAGAATCTCATGTAATAAGAAATTACTTAGAATTAATCCTGACGCTTCCGTGGAATGACGTTGAAGCTCATGAAATTAATTTAGATGCAGCTCAGGCCATTCTAGACCAAGAACATTTTGGTTTAGAAAAAATTAAAAAACATATTGTACAGCATCTTGCTGTAATGAAGTTATCGCCAAATAAAAAAGGATCCATTTTACTTTTTGTAGGACCTCCAGGTGTTGGGAAAACGTCTTTAGGTCAAAGTATAGCAAAGGCACTTGGACGAAAATTCGTACGGGCCTCTTTGGGCGGTGTCCGCGATGACTCTGAAATTAGAGGTCACAGAAGAACTTATATTGGAGCAATGCCTGGTCGAATTATTGAAGGATTGAAGCGGGCCAAAGAAAAGAACGCCGTTTTTATGTTAGATGAAATTGATAAATTAGGTAAAGGCTATGGAGGAGATCCAGCTGCCGCTCTCCTAGAAGTATTAGATCCTGAGCAAAATTCCACTTTTATGGATCATTATCTCGATATGACTTTTGATCTTTCTAAAGTATTTTTTATAGCAACGGCCAACTCACTAGACACTATTCCCGCTCCATTATTGGATAGGATGGAAATAGTACAGTTGAGTGGTTATACCTCAGAAGAGAAGATTCATATCGCCAAAAATCACCTTCTTCCGAAACAAATGAAGGAGCATGGATTAACGGATGAACAAGTTAATCTTAGTGATGATATTTTAAAAATGATTGCAGATGAATATACTCGGGAAGCAGGAGTGAGAGATTTACAAAGAAAAATTGCAAAAGTTTTAAGATCTGTAACGGAAAAAGTAGTTAGAAATAAAAATGGCAATAAAATTATTATAACTGCGGATGAAGTCGAGGATGTGCTCGGTTCAAATAAAAATTCATTTGAGTTGGCCCAGACTTCTTCTTTTCCAGGCGTAGTAACTGGATTAGCGTGGACTCCAGTAGGAGGGGATATCCTTTTCATTGAGTCACTAATGATGCCGGGGAGTGGGAAAATTCAATTAACTGGAAAGTTAGGTGAAGTCATGAGTGAGTCGGCCCATATCGGCTTATCTTTGGTGAGATCAAAGCTTTCTTCAATGTTGCCGGGATTTAATTTCGCTAAAACTGATTTCCACGTACACGTACCATCAGGATCAATTCCTAAGGACGGACCAAGTGCTGGAATAACTATTTTTACTGCGCTTTGCTCACTTGTGCTTGGAAAAGCTGTGGATTCAAAACTTGCTATGACTGGAGAGATCACTTTGCGAGGTGCTGTTATGCCAGTTGGAGGAGTTAAAGAGAAAATGATCGCAGCCCATCGAGCAGGTATTAAGCGAGTTGTTATGTCGAAAAAAAATGAGAAAGATTTGCGAGAACTTCCTGAGAGTGTAAGAAATGGAATGGAGTTTCATTTTGTAGAAAATATTAACGAATTATTACTATATGTATTTGGACCAATAAATTCGCCCTATTTCACAGACCCATTACTTGGGCCGCCCTATAATGAAATTGGTGCATAGATAAATTTATCAATTCAGAGTGAAGTGTATTTTACTTCGCTCTGAATTTTTTAGAAAAATTTATTTCATTATAAGATTTTTAATACCAACGGCACCCAGAATCATTACCTTGTTAGTTTGAATAAATATTTGGCGAATAAGTTTTCCATTATTCGTTAGACCCCAGCCTGTTTTATTTTTAGACATTGAGATATCATAAATTTTTCGTGTTCCCTTAGCACCATTATACAAAGTATCAACTGTGATAATTCCACCTTGGTCAATGTCGAAGTTACTACTTTTTAATTTCATGATAACGTATTTATCACGTTGCTCTAAAATCATTCCAGTTTTAATCATGACTTGATAATCAAGCGTTGTGCGCGAAATTTTCTTACCATCTTGATAAATATCTTTATAAAAAGTTTTAATAGAATTGGAGTCTTCGTCTGAATCTATAACTAACTTGTATGTATTGCTATTTTCGTCATTGCTGATGGTCGCGAGAGTCTGTTCATCGGCCTTTGCGAGATTGGCAAAAAGAAGCATTGAGCATAAAAATAAAAGCGCAATTTGGTTTCTTATGTTTAACATATCGTCTCCATGAATAATCATTGAGAGCACAGATGCATAAGTGATGCCTGATTTTTGGGACAATACTGGAGCTTTAATGTCGCTTATTCGTCAAGTTTGGTGTCAAAAAGGGACTAAAGTGAGCATTCCTGGCCTAAGATCTCGGGCTTGGCTGCTTCCATTCCGTCTACTGCAAATTCAACTTAGAAAGTTGGTGGAACGACTTCTTTATTTTGTGATTTTACAAAATGAACTTTCGAAGGTGCTGCAAAAGTAGTTGCTAGTGAAAGAAAAAGAACTGAAGCTAATAAAATACGGAAAGACGCTTTAGTAAAAGTAAAATGCTTAGTTTCCTAATGTGGTAATGCACATGTAAGCATTGCAGGGAGGTCTTTGTCGTCAGCACCAGATCGCTTAAGGGCGCTTGCAAAAATTTTTTCTTTCGCCTCTTGATTACTTGTAAATTTGGCATAAGTGGCCGGATCATTTTTTGCTGATAAGCGAAGTTCAATGATAGCATTATCAAAAACTTTTAATAATGATTTTTGAGCTCCAGGATCCCAAGATCCATTCATTGCTTCGGTATTAAAATGAAGCAACAACTCTTTAGCTTTTACTCCTAAATCGGCAGGGTCACCTTTTTCTTTTTTGATTGTTGTTGCGGCAGTTTTAAAAAAGAAGTCCATGTTTTCAGCATTTTTAAAAAAGTCAGGATTAGATTTTTCAATTTCGGCAGTAAGTGTTTCAAGTACTTCTTTTGCCTTATCACTTTTGAGTGCCACTTGATCAGCTTCATCAATGGCCCCTGACTTAAAAGCAGATTTTACTTTTAGTCCGATCCACTTATCGACTACCTGATCTCGAGAAACGTTATCAAGAGTTGCTTTTTTTATTAGAGCTCCCATTTCTGGAAGATCTTTGGCCATTTTTTTAGCGAGTGCAGAGTACAAAACTTTTCCAACCTTCCATCCGCCTGCAACATCAAGAGGAGCAAACATCAAAGACATTTTTGCAGCCTCAAGTGCATTCGTGACTTCTTCTGATTTTCTAAGGGAAGTTCCTTCTTGATCTCCACCAAGTCCACTAATTGTCTGGGCCTCTGTTGAGATGGTAAAAGATTTTGTGAATGAATCGGCCGCTAATGAGAGACCTACAATACCAGCGGCTTCAGACATACCTAACGCTCGTGTTAGTTTGAAAATTTTGGTTGTTCCTTTTAGAATCGCTCCACCAACGGGCAAACTTGCAACAAAAGTAATTCCCATATTTTGTATTTCTTTGGAAGAAAGTCTCGCTTCCATTTCGGTTGCAGTTGCACATAAAGAGGGATCTTTTTTTAAAACCTCTTCAACTTGATTTTTCATACCGATATAATAAAGAAGATCATTTGTGTCTTTGTTATTTGAGTTAAACGAAGAAAAAAACTTTACCAGTGCTGTACCATTTAAACGAGAAAATTCCACCACTGAATTATTTATGCTTGCTTGGACAGTTGCTTGGGTGGCAATAGTATTATCGGCTAATTTTGAAAATGCTTTGGAGAGTTGATCGTCACTCCATGAAGGATCATCACCAGATTCGATTTTTATTGGTCGGTCTATTACTGAAAAAATGGGAGCTTCTTCATAAATGAGCTCGCGATAGCGGGCACGATGTTCATCAAGTTTTTCCATTAATTTAACGGCCATCCATTTAGAGTAATTTGAATAACCTTTTTCTTTATATTCTTCTTCTAATTTTTTGCGGTCATTTTTCGAACGCCTTTGGGCCTCTTTTAATTCTCTTGCTCCTAAATCAACACGCCCGATTGGATTTGGAGTGCCCGATTCAAAATCCCGTAAGTTGGTATTAATAAATTTATCTTTATCAATATTTAAAACATTATTTATATTTACGTTAACCATTCCGGGGGCATCGTCGCTGAGAGCAAGTTCCATTTTTATTTTGCGGCTATAAACTTTCATAGCTTCAATCGTTTCTTTTTTTCTGTCAGTACATTGAATTATTTTTTCAGATGATGCTATCGGCTTGCAAGTTGCAGCCCCGGCGAAACAATCAGCACTACATTGGATGTATGTTCGATTCTTTTTTAAGTTATCAATAACTTTTAAAACAACTTGCTGTGAGAGAGAAAGGTATTGAATTCCTTCCTTGAGTGGATTGATTGAAGTTAGACCAATGTCGTTTGCGAGTTGGATTTTGACTTTGCATTTTTTTTCAATTTGATCCCAGTTTTGTTTGTTGTCGTTATATTTTTCTCGATCAACAATTAAAACATTTTTACAAGCTTCGTAGGGAGAGTCGATTTTTCCTTTTGGTGAATTGAATTTTTCTTCAGCTTGTAAAAAGCTCATCAAAAATAATTGAATAAAAAAAACAATATGGAAGTATCTAATCATCGCGGCTCCAGAGGAACGGGGTAAGCAATTTATCGGAAGCTAAGTAAATAAAGTTAATATGTTACTTTGAT
>JAURXW010000174.1 GCA_030654205.1 Bacteriovorax sp. | reverse complement strand
TTATATTACTTTTTTTTATTGGTCCAATGTCTCAGATCGTTATGTTTATTTTTTCATGCTCGCTTTTATTATTACGATTGCACTAATTTCAAGATACTTTACGTTCAAAAAGTCACTTCGAGGTATTCTGAGCTTACTTATAATCCTAAGTGTACTATCGTTTAATTATGGCCTAAAATTTAATAATCCTCTTAAACTCTATGAAGAAATCGTTGAATATAAACCTCATCCCGTTTTATATTCGCTGCTTTTTGAACAATATTTAATGAAGTTAGATTTAGAAAATTGCAAAAAAATACTTAATGAAGCGGTTAGAAGATTTCCCAATGATCCGCAATTATTGCAGGATCAAATAAGAATAAAATCACTGGAAACCCTTAAACGGCCCATAGATCAGTAAACGATGGTAGTTTGTGGAGCTTTAGTACAGCCTGTAATACTAAGTCCTGGATTTAAAGTTAGTACGTTTGTACCATAATCAAATAGACCATTAACTACGTAAGTTTCAAATGTTTTTGTGACTCTCGTAATTCTAGTTGCAGAATTAATATTTCCCATATTCTTTTCAAAAACAACAGTTAGAGTAAGTATCCCTGGAGTTATAGGAGTAATGGTCTGCGCTGTTGTTGCATAATTCATGCTCACGATTCTTATTCTTGAAGGAATATTACTTCCTTGAAGTAATTCCCACGTGGTCGCATTATTACCCATAACAGCAGTTCTCGTTGCATTACTTGGTCTACATATGAACCCAGTATTACATGAATAAAGCGTAGTTAGTGGACCTGCATTAACCGCACCTACAAAATTGGCATTACAATGAGCAGGTGCCGCCAGCAAACTACCTATTTTAAAAATAACAGAATCAATTTCCTTATCGGCCGTATTTTTAATGGCCATGATCGCTTCAGTTTTTTTTCTTTGAATTAAAACCAGACTAAGTACTGACAAACCAATTGTTGCCATGATGACCATGATAATGGCCGATCCTTTTTCATTTTTTAAAATGGCTTTAAAAAACTTAGTACACATTAGTTGTATTCCATGATTTTGGGCAGCCTGTGACTAGACCAGCACTACCTAGAACTACTGGGACATTAAAAAGTAATACATCTGCTTTTGGTGTTGCTACTCCAAGCCTATTTTTATTTTCAACCGTAACACTCATCTGAGCATTCGAAAGTACAGCACTTGTAGTGATCGCTGGTGTAACTGTTATAGAAATTGCTGTAATTCTGACTCGATCTGAAATCTTAGTGACGGTCTGTAACCAACTAGCTGATTGGGCCGGAAACTTGGGAAGTGGGGTTCCTGCACCTGTACATGAAGTTGCTGTAGAGCAATAGTTAATCGCTGTAATTCCAGGAATCGTTGCTCCAGCAAGTTTATTATAAAAATTCGCATTACAATTATTGGGATTAGATAAAATCGAAAAAATCTCATTTTTCAACTGCGTAAGCTCAGCATTTACTTTCGACTTAACCGTTGTCTCCGCCTGCTGCTTGGTTAAACTTGTTAACCCCAAAGCAATGACTCCCATAACGGCTGCAGCGATCAAAACCTCTGGCAACGTAAAGCCCTTCTTGTTTCTAATAAGTTTGAAAAATCTCAAATTACACCATCCTAAATATTCATTAACTCTATATTGAAGGAATGTTTCCTAAATTTCAACTGTTACAAATTGGGTTTATATATATTAGGAGCTTGTAGTGGGATCTGATAGTTAGCAAACTAAGTTGATGCAAGAAATTATGGGCAGCAAAACTATGAATTGTTTAGATCGGGTATTTTGATAGGAAAATTAGGAATTAGGGTCAAAATCATTCTCAAGCGTATTAGGCCAGTATGCCTTTTCGCAATAATGAGGAGCATAGACCAATTCCAATTTTATGCGGTCAGGATCCTCAAAACAAACAGCGTAATAGTCAGTGTCTCCATTTGAGTTTTTTTCATTTTCATTAAGCTGACTAATACCATTGGCCCTAAGAATTTTTTCACTAAATTGATCAACTTGATCTTTGGTTTGAGCATAGAATGCCAGGTGATTTAATCCAATATGCTTTCGGTGATATCCATCTTTTAAATATTTTTCTTCAACAGGAGATAAAATTAATTTTAATGTTCCGTCTGTATAGGCCGTATGATCAGTCCTCGTAATTATTCGCTCCCATCCCAATGGAAGAAGAATTAAATCATAAAAAATTATACTCGCCCGGTAATTAGAAACTAAAATTTCCAAATGGGAGAGCTTCGTCGTTTTAATTCCCCATTGCCATCTTGGTTTTTCACCATGGCGAAGACAAATCAATAGCAAACCAACAAAGACTAGTGGAAGGGAAGCTAGAACATAAAAATTTTGAGATCCTTTAGTGAGTTCTAGGTATTTTGTGAAAAATTTTATACATAATGGTACGGCCAAGAAAACAGTCGTAATGATCCAACCCTGCCAAGTTGTCGGAGTCCATCCCCAACCATAAGTTTTTCGTCTGAACCAAAGATTTGTTTTCATAGTTTATTTTTGAATAAGGTTTTCATTAATTCCAAAAACAAATTGTCTTTGGGTGTTGATTGAAGAAAGGAAAACTTCATTATTTTGCATCGATAAATAGGCGCTATCAACAAAGTAGCGATTTAAATTAGCCGCAATTTTGCCTTCTGCTTTAAAAATCATTTTGTTGCCAATTTTTTGAAAAAGATTATAAGGCAATAGCAGCGAACAAGCTCCAAAAACATCCATAGTTTGGTTTGTAAGTGCTTCACAGGTCAATACAAGTTCTTTTTCTTGTATTGTTTTTCTCTGATCATTCGCTCTTAAAATTTTCCATAACTCTCCCGCTTCAAAAGGCGGAATTAAATGATCATCCATCATGTGAATAGAAAGATATGTTCCATTTTTTACTAAAACAGCTGTGAAATTAGTTTGTGCAACCAAAGGAAAAGAAAGAATAAACATCATTATTAAAAATATTTTCTTCATCTAATATTTATCCTTAAAAACAAAAGGCTCCAAAAGGAGCCTTTTAAAATTTGTTTTAGTGTAATTGAACCGAGACTGCTTTTGAAACCCCTGGCTCTTGCATAGTAACACCATAGAGAGTGTCGTTAAGCTCCATCGTTTTCTTATTATGAGTAATAAGAATAAACTGAGAGTCCGAACTCATTTCACGCAATAACTCGTTAAATCGGCCAACGTTTGCATCATCTAGAGGAGCATCGACCTCATCTAGTAAACAAAATGGAGAAGGCTTAACTAGAAAGATTGAGAAAATTAAACTTACGGCAGTCATGGCCTTTTCTCCACCTGACATAAGGTTAATATTTTGCATTTTTTTACCTGGAGGTTGAGCTACAATATCAATCCCACATTCTGCATCGTTGATATCTCCAACAATTTTAAGATCTGCACTCCCACCGCCAAAAATAATTGGGAATACTTTTTGGAATCGAACATTAACTTCATCGTAAGCTGCTTGAAAGCGTGCTTTTGATTTTTCATCAATATGGGCAATGGCCTTTTGTAAATCTTCCAGTGAAGACTTAAGTTCAACTTCTTGAACTCTTAAAAAATCAGCGCGTAGTTTTTGGCGATCATAGTCTTCAATCGCTTGCCAGTTAATATCTCCAAGACGACCAAATTCAAGTTTGTAATTTTTAAGTTTTTCATTACATTCTTTAAGATCTTGGCCATAACGACGTACAAACTCGAAGTCTATTTTTTCAATTTCTTTCAAGCCTTCTTCAGTTTCCATCCAGAACATTGAATTAACATCTTTAAGTTCTTGATAATCTGATTCACTGTATTCTAAAAATCTACCTAATGTATCTCGAAGATCAATTTGATATTTTTCAAAAATATTGCGAACGTTTTGTTCTTCTTCAATAACATATTGAGAAAGTTTTACATCAAATTCTGCAATTTCTCTTTGGTTCTTATTTATTGAAGCCGTAATCGTTTTAACTTCATCTTCACGATCTTTCATTGAAAGAAGAAGTTGCCCAAGGCTGTCTTTTAAAAGGTTCAAAACATCTTCTTTATCACTTAAATGCATTGAAGTTTCTTTGTTTGAAGCTTCAAGTTTTTCAAGTTCCAAAATAATTTGGTCTATTTCTATGTTGTAGTTAGCAACGAGTTTTTTGTTAGATTCAAAGCGCTGATTAAGACGTTCAATCTGCCCATTTAAATCTTCAATTTGCGAATTTAAACTTTTTAGAGTTGATTCAAATGAACGGGCCTCAACTTGTTTTTGTAACAACTCAGCTCTTTCATCTTCAAATGAAGATTTTTGAATTTCAACTTCTTCTTGTAATTCATCAAATCGAGATGTTTTATCTGAAAGAGTAGAAGTTAATTCTTCTTTTTTACGAGAAAGAGTTTCTTCAGATTCAATCATATCCAAGCGAGATTTAGAGATTTCTTGTTTTCTACTTTTTAAAATTTCAAGACGAGTAAATCCCGATTCAAAATTAGATAACTTTGCATCTAATGCTGATTTTTTAGCCGAAAAATTAGCCCGTGCTTCTGCAACCTGGTCACGTAAAATATCAAACTCTATTTTCTTGGCCTCTAAATTAGAGCGCTCATTAGTAGAACTCAATTCAAGCGATTGAACTTCTATTGAAAGTAATGATGTAGTTGATTTTAATTCTTCAATTAAATTATTTCTAGCGACAAATCCCTGAGCTTCATCAGTCGTGGCCTGAATAGAAATAAGCTTAGCACCATTAAGATTTGAGATTTTTCGAGTTCCATTTAAGCTGGCAACCGATTTAAAACGAATATCAGCTGAAAGTGATGACATAACAGCAGCACTCAACTCAGTCGCAATAAAATAACCGTCTAGAAAAGACGACATTTTATTTTTTAATTCTGCATCCATTTCTAAAATATCATTTAAAGACACGAGATCGTCTCCCAGAGACATTTTCATTCTCGCAACAGTTTCGCCCGAAAGCTTTTCTGTGTTTACCATCTTTAAATAATCAAGATTTTGCTCGTTATTTTCAATCCAAGTAAATAGATCGGTATCCAGTTCTGCAGTTGCAATTAACGTTTCTAAAAACTCTGCCAATAAAAACTGCACTGCCTTCGTGTATTTTTCATCACATTTAACTAAAGAGCCTAAAAGTGAAAAACCTTGAGTATTTTCTTTCAAGAAAGCTGCAATACCTTCTTTTTTTCCTTCGAGTGATTTATTAATTTCAATCAATGATTGAAGTTTAGAATCATTTTGAATTAGTGTTTTAGATTTTGCGGCAAAATTTTGCTCTTGCTCTCTTACTTTGACAGAAGCTTCGTCAATACTTGTTCTTAACAAGACTTCTTTATCTTTAAGTTCAATCGAATTTTTTTCAGCGGCCGCAACGGCATCGCGTTCACTTACGATCTGAGTATTAACCCCAGAGTATTGTGCTTCTAGTGCTTCGATTTCTTTTGTTAAATCTTGTAACTGAGCTGCATATTCTTCTAGTCTTGTATTGTTTCTAAAAAGGTCCTGATCAATTTTATTGAAGGCTTCTTTTTCTTTTTCAATTTCTTCTTTTAAATCATTAAAACTTTCTGTTTTAAAATCTAATTCTTCTTTTAAGTGCTCAACTCGTTCTTCTAATAGGGCAAAGTCATTATCTTCTTCACCTTTCTTTTCCCAAGCATCTAGCTCGGCTTTTAACACTTCTAATTTCTCTAACCGTCCCGTGAGTTCCAAATTAACAGAAGCAATTTCGCCTTCGCGTGTTTCAATTAATTTTTCTTTTTCAGATTGTGTTTTACATAAGTAAACTAAGCGCTCTTCGCTGGCAGCAAGCTCTTTAGAGATTATATTATATTCTTTTTGCAGATCTTCAATTTTTGAAGTTTCTTCATCTTTTCTAAAACGCTCTTCTTCTAATCCAATTTCAATAATACTTTTTCTCGCAAAAAAGTTTTCATTTTCTTCGGAACGAGTATCGACAATCGATTTTCCTTCTTTAAAGTTTTTAAGAAGCTCAAATTCTTTATGAGCATGAACAACTAGGTCGTAACGTTTTACTTTTTCTTTTAAATCACGAGCGCGTTCAGCTTTTTCAGCTTGTTTCTCAAGTGATTTTAAATTTTTCTCGATTTCTTGTTGAAGATCACTCAAACGACCAAGGTTTTGTTCAGTCTGCTCTATTTTTTTCAACGATTCTTTTTTTCTTACTTTGAATTTTGTAATTCCTGCAACTTCTTCGATCATTACTCGGCGCTCTTCAGGTTTAGCTTGTACTAAACGATTGATCTCACCTTGAGCGATAATTGAATAAGATTTTGCCCCAGCACCAGTATCCATGAAAACTTCTTGAATATCGCGAAGACGACAAGGAACATCGTTAATACGGTATTCAGTTTCACCATTGCGATAAAGCTTTCTTGTTAACTGGATTTCAGTTGGAGAACTAACTTGATGACCGATGTGAATATGTTTTCCTTCATCGTTTTCAAGAACTAAAGAAACTTCAGCGAAGGCCGCTGGAGTATATTTTGATGAACCAGCAAAAATTAAATCTTTCATGGTAGCACCACGTAAGTGTTTTGCTGACTGCTCGCCCATTACCCAAAAAAGGGCATCAACCACATTGGATTTACCGCAACCGTTAGGTCCTACGATTCCAGTGATCCCTTCATCGAAATGAATGATCGTGCGATCTTTAAATGATTTAAAACCATGAAGAATAAGTCTTTTTAACTTCACAAGCGCGTCCTTTGCTGTGTGTTGTTTATATTGTGTGTGCCTCTTAAATTCATGATAAATGTGTCATAAATGAAGTAAAGAGTACATGATAAATTTGGTGAGTTAAGAGAATGTAAGAGTGGTTTTCAGAGGAAGAGTTACTAAATCTTTAATTCAAAAAGTGGTCGGAGCGAGAGGATTCACGAAGCCGACTTTTATTATTAACAATTTCAGAAGGATATAAAGATCTCAATAGCTTGCCAATCTTTTTGTTTCATCTTGTCTCATTATGTTACACGTTATTTCATGTAGTCGTGCGAACAGATTGCGAACAAAACCTATCCTTAATTATGCCGCTATTAAAAATTCACTGTAGAGCGCTTTTAAATGGGCCGGCTTCCGTGCACCAGTAATCACTTTTCCCTCCGTGATTTTGTCTTAGGGGCATTCTTTGAGTTATCTGAAAGGGTCTTTTGGGAACGATTCTTAGCTACTGGGGCCGTAATTTTCACAAGCTTATCAAAATCAGATTCAAAAAGTTGGTCCTGAATAATTCGATATTTTTCAAACTCTGACTCAGCGTGCGTTTTAGCAATTTCAGCACTGACTTTTCCAGCGTCTTGGAGCACACCTCGATCAGTTAATTCAAGAAAGCGATTGAGACGTACTTCCCAATCTTGCATGGTCATTGGAATATGTCGTTTTGCCATGTCTTCAGCCAGATCAAGATATGAACTCACTAGGCGTTCTAGTTGTTCCATCTCATCCTTGTTTAAATAATTTTTAGCAACAACAACATCAAATTTTTGAATTTTTCCCCGAGGAGCATCTGTCCATGCAGTGAGTCCCATATTCTGTTTTTCTGCATCGGCACGGCTAACAATCATTTCAGCAGCAGTCTGTCTATGAATGGCCCAGTGGAGTTTATTTTGCACTGTCGCGAAGAATCGCTTAGTTGCCTGGGCAGTCACATCATAATCAACAGCATTGGCATAGATATCGGTAATTTTTTGATAAAATTTCCGTTCAGAAAGTCTTATCTCTCGTATACGCTGTAATTGCTCTTCAAAATATTTTTTACCTAATATTGAGCCATCATTTTTAAGACGCTCATCATCCATTGCAAATCCTTTAATTGCAAATTCCTCAACAATGGTTGTGGCCCATTTACGGAACTGAACTGCTCGTTCGGAATTAACCTTGTAGCCCACAGCAATGATGGCCGACAGATTATAATGTTGAGTTTCGTATTTTTTGCCATCACTAGCAGTTATCCAAATTTTTCGGATAACTGAATTTTCTTCTAACTCACTATCTGAGAAGACCTTTTTTAAATGATAATTGATGGTACGGACATCCACATCATAAAGTGTGGCCATCATCTTTTGCGTGAGCCAGACATTTTCATCCGCATATATGGCTTCAACGCCACCATTGCCACTGCTTGCAACAAAGGTAATATATTCGGCAGCCGAAGAACGAACGATCGAGACTTCTTTATTTTTCTTATTCATACTTTTTTAACTCTTTTTCAGACTCACATTCACCCACAAGACATCGATCCTCTGCTGGACGTTTAACCACTTTATTTTCATTTGGTAAAATTTTATATTCGGTTCCATCTGAAGCAATTTGTCTTTCTCTTGGCAATTTATCAAAATCTTTTTGAAGCTCCCGATTGTTATCCTAACGATTTTTTCATATAAGCATTTATTAATTCATCTATTTTTACACCTTTATGAAATACCCATTCAACTGGACTTAAAGAGATGAATTCTACCCACTCATCATCCGTAATTATCAAATATTGAAAAATATTTTTATCTCGCTCTAGTGCATACCCCGAAAGCGCGTTGTTTTCTTCAATATCCTTTATAAAGGAAGTATTCCAAAGCTTTAAAGTCGAACAACGTTTTTCATCTTTATTTCTTGGAACTTTTCTATTTAAATATTTCCCGATGCAATTATAGGCATATGTTTCGTCAGTTATTCTCAATGGACATCTTGATGATATTGTAATTGCATAAAATTCATCTCGGCTATCAGAATTAAGTTTAAAAAATAAATGAATATCATTCATTATTCTAAGTTCAGCTACAAGCCAAAGCTGATTATTATGCATTATGGGCGTATTCCAATCCTCTAGATAAACTTCATTCCCATAAGCGGATTCAACTTTCATAAATACCTCACTTTTATTCTAAGTCTCTCATAAATTTTAGAATCATTCTGAGATGGTTGAACCTCTAATGTTGGTGCTTGTTTATCACTTGCTGGACGCTTAACAACCCTGCTTCCATTTGGCAAAGTTTTATATTCAGTTCCATCTGAGGCAATTTGTACTTCTCCGGGTAATTTATCAAAATCTTTTTCAAGTTCTTTTTCTCCACCAGACTTATCATATTGTCGAGTATCGTTCTTCTTGTCGGTTGAAGTGTCTTTCGTTTTCCCATTAATTATCCCCGCTTCCCTCAATGGCTTTTCTAATTCGTCGTGGGCTTCCTGAAGGGCATGGATTCCTTTATCCAATTTTTTTTGAACTTGCGGATAGCTTGAGTCTTTTAGGAGATCGTAGAGCTTAAAAAAAGAATCCCAATCAATAGTTTTAGCTGCTAGCACTGCTGCTAAAATCATTGTTGCGGCCAGTGGTGAATCAGCTAAAGCGGGCAAGACCATAACGCCAGCAAATCCATACAAAGGAGAAAATGTCAGAGGTTGAATTACATCCGAATTAGGATTAGCAAGCAATGAAAGAAGATCAAAAACTACATCGTTAATAGATATAGAATTTATTTCTCGTTTCTGTGCAGTATTTAATCCACCAGCTAAAATCCTAATCTGCACAAAACCAATGTCTTGAAAATGTCCATCAGTTACAAAACGAGCATAAATATTATTAGAAATTTGAGACCATGAAGTTTCTGAAATTTCTTTTTTATTTAAATTGGAAGTTATATTTATTAATTCACTTAATCTTGAGTAATCATTACCAACATCATGAAGTCGATTTTTAAATTTTCTAATTTCATTAATTTTTTGTCCAACAATTCCTAATTCATTAAGCAAATCATCTGAGCTATTTGCAAAGGTTGGAAATAATCCGTGTGATGCATTTGAAGCTCGATCCCATTTTTTTTCCAAAATAGATAAAAACGATTCCTTTAATTCCGATTTAAATTGTGGAATCACTTCATCAATTATGTTTTTACTAATCTTTGTCATTTCATCGTAAGCTAAACCAGCCTGCAAACTCCAAGAAACAATTTGAATATCTTGTCCATTAAATTTGGGAGGTGCCCGAAGATTGAGTTCTCGAATCATTACAGCTCTTGTACCTTCCAACTTACTCAAAGAAAAAATATGCCCAATGGGACTAGTTCCACTGTGTTTCATACAATAGGTCATCACAGGAATGACGTAATCACCTGGCAATAAAAGTAAATTTCCATTTGAATCATATTTTAATTCACCACTAAAAACCTTGTATGGATCAAAAGTAGGTCCTGGAAGTTTTTGCGTCAGAGGATAATCCAAGCGTCCAGCTGGTGCAATTGGAGCGGCTTCATTGAAAATAGTTTCAATTTGTGGCTTTAAAGATTTGATTACAAGCTTAACGGTTTCATCCTTAATCGCATTATTATCAATGAGAAGTTGCGAGCAAGAGCTTAGAAATAGAGAAATAAATAGAAGAAATTTTTTTATGAAATTAAAAATGTACCTCAATTTTTATAGATGCTAATAATTTAGTTTATATTTATTTTTGTGGCAAGAATGAGCTTTAATACAAAAAGTTGATGCTCGTGCGAACAAATACGAACAAGAAAAAACAGACTCATACGCCATTGAAATTACAGGAGTTTTAAAAATGGTCGGAGCGAGAGGATTCGAACCTCCGACCCTCTGCTCCCAAAGCAGATGCGCTACCAAACTGCGCTACGCTCCGACATAAATGAAACAAAAAGATAGTTCACTTTTATATGTTAAAAATGATCATTTGG
This sequence comes from Bacteriovorax sp., assembly GCA_030654205.1. Classification (GTDB taxonomy): domain Bacteria; phylum Bdellovibrionota; class Bacteriovoracia; order Bacteriovoracales; family Bacteriovoracaceae; genus Bacteriovorax. The sequence continues at coordinate 1,207 of JAURXW010000174.1, read as the reverse complement.
CAACGGAATTAATTCCTTTGGGAGAAAAACTTTTGAGCGAGATTTGTGGCCAAAGCTCGGTGTGAGTTCTTGTTTTTCCATTCCGGAAGCTCTGACACAGTTAGCTCTCCTTCAACATCATTGGGAATAAATACTGGATCATAGCCAAAGCCGCTACTTCCTCGGTATGTGTAACCAATGCTTCCGGCCATTCGCCCTTCAAAATAAAAAATTTCTTTATCATTTAAATACACACATAAAACACAGGTAAAATAAGCTTGGCGATTTGTTTTACCTTCCATTTTTTTGAGCAAAAGATTAGCGCGGTCAAAATCTGTTAACCCCTCTCCACCAAAACGAGCGGAGTGGATTCCTAACTCGTCAGAGAGGGCTTCGACATTTAATCCTGAATCATCGGCCAAGACAGGAATTTTAAATTCATTATAATAGCCCTGGGCCTTAAGTTTAGCATTTTCAAAATAGCTTGAACCGTCTTCAATGACCTCTAGCTTTTTAGGAGCAGCTTTTATACTTAGGATTTTTGGATCAAAAAGTGCTGCAAACTCTTCAGCCTTATGCGCGTTAGCTGTTGCTAAAATCAGCTCAATCATTGAAGTGCCTCAGTTTGTTTTAAAAATACTGTTTCCATACAGGTCTTCGCACAATCAAGTATTGCCATTAGTTCATCATGAGAAAATGGATGACCTTCGGCCGTTCCTTGAATTTCTACAAACTTTCCACTTTTTGTCATAACAATATTCATATCGGTTTCACAGCTTGAATCTTCTTCGTAGTTTAAATCGGCAATAATTTTTCCAGCTTTAGTAATACCAATACTAATAGCTGCGAGTTGCTCAGTTAAGGGATTTTCTTTTATGGCCCCATCGTTCATTAATTTCTTCATAGCAATTGCTAAGGCGACATAAGCTCCGGAAATAGAAGTAGTTCTAGTTCCACCATCGGCGACCATAACATCACAATCTATCTGAACAGTTCTCTCTCCAATTTTTTTTAAATCAATAATCGAGCGAAGTGAACGACCAATTAAGCGTTGAATTTCTTGAGTTCTTCCGCTGGCTCCATTTCTCTCTCTTTTGTTTCGAGAATGAGTTGCTGAAGGTAGCATTGAATACTCAGCCGTAAGCCATCCTTCGCCTTTGCCTTTCAAAAACGGCGGGACTCCATCGTCAACTGTCACTGTGACATAAACTTTGGTATTTCCACATTC
>JAURXW010000170.1 GCA_030654205.1 Bacteriovorax sp. | reverse complement strand
ATCAAATGGGAATTCCAATTATCCTAAAGCCTCGCGCTGAGCGAGAATTGGGTCATATAAAGATCATGGAAAATCTTCGTGCGGAATTTAAAAATCTCAAAGGTATTAAAGTAACTTTGAGAGATAATTCAGCTAGAAATCTTTCATCCGGAAGACAAAATGCAATCGGTATTAATTTGCGTGGACCTGATCTTGAAATCCTCGAAGAAAAATCAAAAGAATTGATAAAAAGACTTGATGAAGAACATTTAGGTGTAGATCTTGATACAGATTTTAGAAAAGGGATTCCTGAATTAATTTTAAAACCAAACCGAGAGGCGATGGCCGAAAGAGGAGTCACTGTTTTAGATGTCGGGACTGTCTTAACGGCCGGAATTGGAAGTGTTCGACAAGGACGATTTACATTTGACGGTAAACGCTATGATATTCGATTTAAAATTTTAGACGATATGATTAAATCTGCTGAAGATTTTAAACATCTTTATGTTCGCAATAACGTAGGTCTGCTAGTTGCGATGAGTGATATTGTCACCATCACGGAAGGAAAAGCCATTCAAGGTATTACTAGAGTTAACCGTCAACGCTCACTTTCAGTATATGGAAACCTCGCACCTGGCCAATCTCAATCAAATGTTCTTAATCGTGCAAAGGCCATTGCAGCTCAAATTTTACCACCGGGATATTCTTTTGCGCTTGAAGGAGCTTCGGCCGGGTTTGCTTCTTCTTTTTCAAGTTTAACCTCTGCGCTTTCAATAGGTATTCTTGTGGCTTTTCTTATATTAGCAGTCCAATTTAATTCATTCGTTCATCCATGGGCGGTACTTGTAGCGTTACCATTTAGTGTTACAGGTGCTCTGGTATCATTATGGATGTTTGGAGCTTCGGTAAATTTGTTCAGCTTTATTGGTTTGATTGTGTTGATGGGAATTTCAAAAAAGAATTCAATCATGCTTGTTGAATTTACTAATCAAGTTCGAGAAAAATCTAAAAAATCGGTTCATGACTCCTTACTAGAAGCTTGCCCAGTTAGACTTCGTCCAATATTAATGACTTCAGTAGCCACAGTTGGTGCAGCAGCACCATTAATAATTGGTCATTCTATCGGAGCGGAAACGCGCTTGCCAATGGGATTATCTATTATCGGAGGAACAATCGTTTCAACAATACTTACTTTATTTGTAGTACCAGCACTTTATTTGATTTTATCTCCTCTTGAGAGTAAGCCAAAAAAGTTAAAGGATAATTAATATGATTTTTCCCATTCGTTTCATTCTTATTAGCTTTTTTATTTTTAATAATTTAATTTTATTATCTGCTGAAGTTCAAGTTCTTGATTTGAAAGAAGTCATAAAAATTGCCAAAGAAAATAATCCGACACTGATGGTAGCTAAAGAAAAACTTAATCAATACGATGCTCAGAAAAAACTTGTTTTTTCACCGCTATATCCTAACTTGACCTGGAATCTTGGGGGCGTCTATTTAAAAGATGCTGTTTATACAGGTAACCCCAAATTTAATGGGGATCCCTATAATCAATATTCAAGCGACTTGAAATTAGTTCAACCACTGTATGCTAAAGGTTTAATATCGGCACTTACCGTTGCAGATTATGATAAAAAAATTCAAACAGCAAAAATTGAACTCGAAGAAAGAACCTTAACTCAAAATATTATTGAATCCTTTTATAGTTTTATTTTGTATCAGGAAAATTTAGAAAATTTATTAAAAAATCAAGAAATTATACAAAGGGCCCTTAGTACTTCAAATGAACGCTATCAAAAAGGGAGAGGCCAATACTTAGATGTTTTGCAAGTTAAAACTCAATTAGCACTCATTGGCCCTCAGGTTCAACAAGCTAAAAATCAATATGAAATCGCAGCTCAACAATTAATTAATTTTATGGGGGAAAAAGAACACCCTAATTTAAGACTTAAAGGACAATTAAAAATTTTGCATTTATTGGATGTACAAAAGCAAATTGACTTGGCTCGTTTTCAGCTACCAGAATATGATATTAACCAAATGCAATTAGCTCAGTTAAATTATACCCGAGACGTGACACTTGGAAAAGATTACCCAACTCTAAAATTAATAGGTGATTATTTATATAATAATTATAAAAAATCCGATCTTTTTTCTGACTACTCACATGCTTGGTCGATTCAATTACAATTGTCCATTCCTCTTTTTTCAGGCTTTTCTTCAAGCCAGGAAAGTGCGATCTTAGCTTCTCAAGATTATCAATTAAAAATTGCGAGAAGAGATCTGGAAAATGCACTAAGTTTAAAACAAATTGTAAGTTTGAAAAATTTGGCGACAGAAGAAAATTCTCTAGTTTCGGCGGAATCAGCAGTCAAACTAGCTTCTCAATCTCAAGCTGAAGCAAGTCGGATTTACAAATTATCACAAATTGATTTTTTGCAATTTTTATCAGTACAACAGGCGGCCCTTCAGGCTCAATCAAGTTTTAATCTTTTAAAATATCAAAGTATAGTTGCCTACTCTAATTATTTTGTTGCCACTGGGCAGCCGCTTTTAAAGTTGGTTGAAATTTTAACCAAAGAAGGAACGTTGTAATGAAAGTATTCGGCTTTTCTTTGTTTATTTATTTTACCTTTCTATTAGGGCAATTATCAGCAGCAGAAATAGTTAAGAAAAAAAATCAGAAAAAAAATATAAGCAAAAAAACTATTATAGCTGAAGATAAAGTTTACGCTGTTGAAAAAGCAAGTCCTGAAATAATTCTCGGAGATCGTGAAAGACAGGCAGTTGGACTAAAAAACAATACTCAAAGACCAGAGGGGTTCTGGTTTGTATCCATTACAAGGTCAAGTCTTAAATATAAAATACCTTCGTTTAGCTCAAATGTTTTAGAGTTTTCACCAGACTTTGCTGGGTTTATTATTGGTAAAAAAATAAGCAATCAGTTTTTTTTATACCGTGGATATTATGAAATAAGTGGAGAGTGGCAAAGATTTAACCGTGAGGGGAATTTAGGTTCTAATACTTTATATTCTCAAAAACTTGACCTTTATCAAGTTAATCTATTCCAAAATTTTAATATCTTTTGGTCGCTTAAATATTCACTTTTATGTTCTGTAGGCATAGGTATTGCTCCGGTATTTTTAACAACACAACAAAGTGTCTTTAGCAATTCCACTTCAGATTTGGGATATATGGGAATGATAAAAGGAAATATTGATTTCCCCATAACTCATAAATATGAAGTTGACCTATTTTTGAAAACTGGGTGGGGAGCACTAGATAGTCGTGAAATTTCAGAGACAACTCTAGGTTTAGGATTAAATTTTGAGTGAGAAAAAAAACACCTCTTTTTTAGCAGACCTCATGATGGATGTTATGCCAAAAGCAATGCAATCAATTCGTGAAGAAATGAGACAAGGGCGGGGCGATCGGGTAACCATTCCACAGTTTCGAGTTCTGGCCGCTGTTAATCGTGGTATTTGTCATAATAAAGAATTGGGTGAGCGTTTAGGTGTTAGTGAAGCGGCAATTTCTAAAATGATAGATTTTTTAGTTAAAGAAGGGTTAATCAAAAAAGGAATCAATAAAAATGACCGCCGCCAAAGCCTCCTAAGTTTAACCAATGAAGGACAGAAGCTTTTTAATTTTATAAAAAACGATGCTCGTTCTCGTTTAAAAATAAAACTTGAAGCCTTGTCAGTAGAAGACGTGGATTCAGTCATTTACGGGTTAAAAATATTAGAGAAAAATCTATCGGCCTTAGGTGAGTTATAGCAATAACAATAGCTTTGAATTGAGTAAAAAAATCACCAAAGTTTACTTTGTTACCAAGGCAAAGTATTTATAGTTGTTGAAAATATTTCAGAGGAAATTTATGCAAAAATTTATCATTCTGTGTCTAATCGCTCTTCTTTTTGGATGTGCCAAAGACAAAAATATGGACGATTTACGTCGAGATCAATTACAAGAAAAAACTGAAAGAATAAATTCCGTTTCAGGAGCTTATTCAGGGGCTGTGATTTCTGAAATCGATGGAAGCAATCTTGGAAATATTCAACTAAAGTTTAAAGCAAGCACCGATATTCAATCAAGTTCCGGGAATGTTTCTAATACTCAAAATGTAAAAGTAAGCGGGACTCTTAGTTTAAAAAGTTTATCAAACGCTGATGTTTCATTTGATAATGGAACTTATGATGATGTAACTGGAGCATTTCAAGCCATCATTGCAGTGGCCGATATAAATGGAGCCGCTATTGCCAAAATTTCTCTTGGTGGTAATATTTCAGGAGACCGCTGGACTGGCTC
>JAURXW010000169.1 GCA_030654205.1 Bacteriovorax sp. | reverse complement strand
GAATGTTTACGGGAATGGTTTTGGCCACTCAAACTTATTTTGGTTTTAAGTTGATCAATGTTGACTCTTTAGTTGGGGCCATTGTTGCTATCAGTTTATCTAAAGAATTAGCTCCGGTTTTAACAGGATTAATTGTAGCGGGAAGAGCTGGGTCAGCAATGGCCGCTCAAATTGGTTCGATGAAAGTAACTGAACAAATTGATGCTCTTGAAGTTATGGGGATAAATAGTATTCAGTATCTTGCTGTTCCTAGAATAATTGCCGCCACAATTGCCGTTCCAATGTTATCGATTGTTTTTCTTTTTATCGGAAATTTTGGTTCGTGGTTGGTTGGAACAAAAACATTGATGATTGATGAAGCTTTATTTTTTTCCAAGCTCAGTGATTTTATGTTTGTCTCTGATATCGCTCAAGGTGCAATAAAGGCTTGCGTTTTTGGTTTTGTGATCGCTGTCATTGGTACTTATTTTGGTTTTCAAGTTGATAAGGGAGCCGTTGGAGTAGGTCGCGGAACAAATTTAGCAGTTGTTTGGGGAATGATTTCTGTGCTTATTTTAGATTATTTTCTAACTTCTTTCTTAGTGAAGATTCTTTAGGAGAGATGATTGTTAACTTTTGAAAATCCGGCCATCTCCTTTAAAAACGTAACCAAAAAATTTGGTGAGCATGTCATTTTAAACGACTTAAGTTTTGATATTGCTAGAAATAAAATAACTACCATCCTCGGATTTTCTGGAGCAGGAAAGTCGACCCTGCTTAAACATATTCTAGGAATTATTCAACCGACTTCGGGAAAAGTTTTTGTTCTCGGACAAGATCTCGAAAGTTTAGATAAAGTTCAATTAAGAGAGTTTCGTCGAAATTTTGGAATGCTTTTCCAATATGCGGCCCTCTTTGATTCATTTACTGCAGAAGAAAACGTAGCTTTTCCTCTTCAAGAATTTACAAGCCTAACCAAAGCTCAAATTACCGAAAAAGTTAAAGACTTACTTTTATCAGTAGGAATTAAAGAAGAATCTTTCAAGAAACTTCCTTCGGAACTTTCAGGTGGAATGAGAAAAAGAGTTGGGCTCGCTCGCGGTCTGGCCTTGAGTCCGGGAATTATGTTGTATGATGAACCAACGACGGGTCTTGATCCCATTACAACTAAAATGGTCAATAATTTAATTGTTGAAACAGCAACGATCCATAAAGACCGAGAGATGACTTCGGTCATTATCTCACACGATGTGAAGGCCACGTTAGAAATTTCCGACTATGTCGCATTTTTGGATCGTGGTACGATTATTGAGTATTTACCAGTTTCAGATTTTAAGAATTCTACTAATCCATTAGTTCAAGAATTTCTTAGACTTTAGAAATTTTAGGCATATTAGGAAACTAGATGAATGAATTTAAAGTAGGACTTCTTGCTATCGCCACAATGGTTGCAGTGGTTATCATGTCACTTAAAGTAACTTCCAATCAATCAGGCTTTGGTCAATATGTTACGTTCAGAACGATCGTCAAAGATGCATCTGGAATTTTTCCCAAAACACCAATTAAAGTTGCAGGTATTAACGCTGGAAGAATTGTCTCGATTGAGTTGCAAGGAAACACTGCTCTTATTACTTTTGAAATTTTAAAACAAATTGAAGTAACTAAAAATTCTAGATTGAGAATTAAATCGGTAGGATTTTTAGGTGATAAGTATATTGAAATTTTCATCGGTGATTCTCATGAAATGCTTCGTAAGTTTGATTTTATCGATTCCGAAGAAGCAGCAGGTTTAGAAAATTTAATAAAAGATACTTCAGAAGTATTGGCCGACGTTAAATCAATCGTGCGCTCAATGAAAGAATCTATTGCTCCCACCGGTGAAGTCTCACCACTGAAGAAAATTCTAGCTGATGTCGCAGAGCTAGTCGCTAATACCAAAGAAGTTACAGCAAGTCTGAAACGAGTTACCACTGGCAGTGAAGATAAAATTAATGCCCTAATGGATAACCTAGAAGCATTTACCGCTGATCTTGCTTATCAGGTAGATAAAAATAACGGTGATAGTGCAATGGCCGATGTTAAACAAGTCTTGGCCAATACTAAAAAGATAACGAGTGATATGCAGTCCATTGTTGCTGACTTAAAACAAGGGAAGGGAACACTCGGGAAAATGTTAGTAGAAGATGAAATTGCCGATCAAGTAAAAGAAACTTTATCTAGTGTTCAAAAAATTGTAGGTAAAGCTGATGCTCTGAGAACTGAATTATCAATTTTTAGTGGTGTAAATTCACAATCTGGTGGAGATACTGAAGCATCACTTAGAATTTATCCGAGTCCCGAAAGATTTTATCACTTAGGAATTGCATCAGCAGAAATTGGGCCCGACACTGAAAAAACAATTGTAACAACCACTAACGGAGTTACAGTTACCGAAAATCGAAAAGAAAATGCTAAAAATACTTTGCGCTTTAACGCTCAAATTGGTCGTCGTATAAATGACTTCGATTTTCGCGGTGGTTTGATTGAATCGACAGGAGGGTTGGGAGTAGATTACCGAATACCTTCTCTTGGAACTAAATTTTCAATGGATGCTTTCGATTATAAAAAAAATGTTGGTCCAAACCTAAAAGTGGCAGTAGAAACTCAAATTTGGAATGTTTTTTATGGACGAGCATCATTCAACGATGCAGTTAGAAGTACACGTAGTGCAACTGTGGCCGGTGGATTGAGATTTAACGATGAAGACTTAAAAGGTTTAATAGGATTTTTTTGGTAGAAAAATGGAACGCAATTGGTTAATTAGGACTACACAAAAACAAATTTTAGGACCTGTTGCTAAGTCCAAGGTTTTGGAGTTTTTGGATAAAGGGGCCCTTGGCTTAAATGACGAGGTCTCTAGTGGTAATGGTTATTGGTTTTCGCTTAAAGAAAAAGATTTGGTCGAAAAATATCTTTTAGGTGATGTCCCTCAAACTTATAATCCAATATCGGAATCCATCAGTGTTCTCTCGAAAAGAGAAAACCCAGACAAAACAACTTCATTAAATGCCACTCCAATCAATAAGACTCAGGTTTTAAAAGTAGGTGCAATGTTAGCTGGTATTTTACCAAACGAATCAGATCTAGAATTTCCAGATATAACAATTGTTAATACTTCTGCCAGCACTTTGTTGTATGCACCAAATTCAGAATTAAAAATGCCAACAACCGATGATTTAGAATTTCCAGATATTTCGATGATCAAAAAATCAATCAATGATTCTCCAAATATCATGCAAAATCATACAGAAGTAAAAATAAAAACGGTAGAGAAGGTTGAGATAATCGGCCCTGCAACTGAAGCAATAATTTAT
>JAURXW010000345.1 GCA_030654205.1 Bacteriovorax sp. | reverse complement strand
GAGAGCCCCCACATTTTAATTTTACTAAATTCATGGCCCCAATTAATATAATTGATTTCTAAAAAACTGCTTTTTCCATAGCGAAGCCAGGCATTGGTATAAACTTCGGCGCTATTAGTTGAAAGAAACATTCCATAAGTCGCATGATAATTTTCTATAAAAGCATGCTTATAGACCACTTCAAAACCTTGAGGATAAATCAATCTAAATTCGGTGGGATTCTCACTTGCGTATTGATAATGAAGACCTTGAAAGCCTAGTAAAGCACTTAAGAGGATTCTGCCATCAAAGGCGTCGGCCAGATCATAGGAAAAATAAAGGCCAGAATTATTAAATCGAGATTTTGAATATAAAAGAGCGTCGAAGGCCTTAAAAGATGAAGTTTCGTTGATATCTAATTTTCCGTAAATCATAAGAGAAGGAGCAAGATTATTTTTTTGATTTAAAGAGATTCCATTGGCCAAGAACTCACTTTGATAAATATAAGGTCCAAAACCCAATGCTGTCTTTAGACGGTTGAGTCGATTTGGAATGCTGGCTTCAAGATGAAAATGTTTAATTTTTTGATCTCCGCCCAAAATATCTAAGTCAATAGGGGAGTTATCTTCAAGGTAAATAGTGTAGGGAGGTTTGGCATCGTTTAGCATTCTTAAGTTGGTCGAACTCAGAGTAATTTCTAAACGAGGTCGTTCATTACCAAATCTTCCAAGCCGACTCATCTTACAACCGATTGATAAATATTCGCTGTCGATGCCTTCTATTTTTAAATTATAAGGAGCACACGAATAATCAATCAACTGCTTTGAACGAGCATTGATGGCCGATGAAGCCTCAATCACAATTTTATCAAGTAGCGTTTTTCCGGCATAAATAGAAACAATATCAGGATTAAAAAGATCAACGTAAATTTCTGTAACAACGATCTTTTTTCTTTTAACGGGGAAAACGACCGTGTCGTGATAGCTGATATGGATAAGATTGAGATCTTTTTTGATCATTATTTTTAAAAGGGCCCTTGGAACTAAAAGATTATTTTCATTTCTTATCCATTGAACTGAATCTGGTACCCAAACCGCCATAACTTCTGGTTGATGAGTGTGAATTAAAAAATCATTCAGGTCGGCGTGAACACGAGATTCCCCAATTGTGAATTTTCCAAAACTGATAATTTGAGAAAATCCAATACTAGAAAAAGCAGAGCATAGAATAAAAAGCAAAAGTTTTTTAAACATAAAAAATTATGGACCTTAGCGAGATGGAACGCGACGAGTTTTTTTAGTAGTGGTAGGAACGGGTACTAGCTCAGGCAAAATTTCTTTTTTTGATGTGGCAGAAGATTGAGTATTGACACGATCTTGAATTAAATTTTCAACCTTTGTATCTTGAACCGCATCTTGGACCAATTCATTGGCCTCTAATAAACGCAATTCAGCTTCAAATTCATTGTTGAGCGTATCGGCCTTAGTTGCTGGGTGAATCAAAGCACTCAATAAAATTATCAAAATATATTTTGTCATTACCATAGTTTTTCATAAAAATTCTTTTTTTAAAAGGGCCAATACTCGGGTCATATGATAAAAAGACCTATGAACACTAGAAATATTGACCAAAATCCTGATGACTTGCAGCTATCGTCCTATCATTTTGATTTGCCCCAAGACTTAATAGCCCAAAGACCCGCGAGTGAGTCTCGTCTTTTAGTTTATAAAGTTTCTACTAACGAAGTGATTCACGATTATTTTAAAAATATTGGATCTTACCTACCATCTGATACTCTTCTGGTTTTTAACCGCTCAAAAGTTTTTGCTTCAAGACTTTTAGGAAATAAAGAAAGCGGGGGTAAGGCAGAAATTTTTCTTTTATCCACAACTAAAGAGATAATGGGTGATCAAAAAGATGTTTATCCCGCTTTAATAAAAACGAGCTCCAAGAAAAAAATGGGTGATCAATTTTTTTTTAAACCTAATTTAATCGCAACACTAAGAGTGATTAATACCGATGGCACTTTTGGTGTTAGTTTTAATACCGAAGACTTGATTTCATTTTTGGAGGCCTATGCTAAAATTCCCATTCCTCCTTATATTAGAAATGGGGAAAGTGACGAAGCAGACAAAATAAATTATCAAACTGTTTATGCTAAAGAAGTGGGCTCAGTGGCCGCTCCCACTGCGGGGCTCCACTTTACCAATGATCTTTTAAGTAAATTAGCCAAACAAAATATACAAACGGCGTTTGTTACTTTACATGTCGGGCTCGGGACCTTTCGCCCAGTGAGTACCAGTTTACTTAAAGATCATCAGATGCATTCTGAGAATTTCTTTATCGACAAATTAAATGATGAATTAATTTTTAAGGCCCGCAGTGAAAAGAAAAAGATATTTGCCGTGGGAACGACCTCACTTCGAGTTTTAGAATCTAGTTTTGAAAAAAACTTAGAATCAGATACGATCTATAGTACAAAAATATTTTTACACCCAGGTGTCGAAATTAAAAGTGTAGATGGTTTAATCACTAATTTTCATTTGCCGGAGTCCACTCTTTTAATGTTGGTCTCAGCAATGATCGGTCGCCTAAAGGCACTTGAACTCTACCAAATCGCCATTGACGAGCGCTACCGCTTTTTTTCATACGGTGATGGTATGTTAATAATAAGATAATTTTTAAGGTAAAAAATAAGATGACAGCGAAACCCATTTTTAAAAAACTAGGCCAATCTAAAAAAGCTCGCGCCGGTATTATCACTACTGCTCATGGCCAAATCGAAACACCTATTTTTATGCCCGTCGGAACTCGCGCCAGTGTTAAAACCATGTGGCAAGAAGATCTCGAAGAAATGAATGCCCAAATTATTTTGGGAAACACTTATCACTTATATTTGCGACCAGGCCATGAGTTAATCGAAAGAGTCGGTGGTGGTTTGCACGGCTTTATGAAATGGGACCGCGCTATTTTAACTGACAGTGGAGGCTATCAAGTCTTTTCACTTTCGAGCATGAATAAAGTGACAGAAGAAGGAGTGACTTTTCAGTCTCACCTCGATGGATCAAAACATCTTATATCGCCTGAGAAATCAATGGAGATTCAACGAGCTCTTGGCAGTGATATTGTCATGAACTTCGATGAATGCCCGGCCCTACCGGCCTCTAAAGAGCGCCTTCAAGAGAGCATGGAGCTGACTTTGAGATGGGCTCAGCGCTGCCGAAATTATTCTTTAAAAGAGCATCAAAGCCTTTTTGGAATTATTCAAGGCGGGCTCCATTTTGATTTGCGCACGGAATGCATGGAGCGCTTAAAAGAAATGAATTTTGAAGGATTTGCTTTAGGTGGTTTATCAGTGGGAGAAAAAAACGAAGAGATGGTAAATTTCCTCGATAATTTTGTGCATACCATGCCTGAAGATAAGCCTCGCTATTTAATGGGAGTGGGAAAGCCGCTGGATATTCTCAATGGAATTCGCGCAGGGATTGATATGTTTGATTGCGTATTACCTACAAGAAACGCGCGCAATGGGCAATTTTTAACCTCAGGTGGACCTTTAAATATAAAAAAAGAGCGCTTCAAAGAAGATTTATTACCGCCGGATCCGCAATGCTCTTGTAAGGTTTGCAAAAAATATTCCCGTTCGTATATTCGTCATCTTTATACTGTTGGTGAATATCTCGCAGGAAATATGATTACCTATCATAACTTATTTTTTTATTTGCAGATGACTCGTGACGCGAGAACTGCAATTCTTAACGATCAGTTTGACGAGTTTTACACTAAGTTCTATAACTCTTATCAGTCAAATATGTGGAACTAATAATTTTTTTAATAAGGAACTCAAATGTTAAAAGCTCTTTTCATTCAACTTTTGTCAACTAATGCTCATGCTCAGGCAGCGGCAGCTCCTGCTCAAAACCCAATGCTCCAATTTCTTCCATTGGTTGTCGTTTTTGTTATTTTTTACTTTTTAATGATCCGTCCACAAAAGAAAAAATTTGAAGACGAACAAACGCTTATTAATAAATTAGCTAAAGGCGATGAGATTTATACAAAGGCCGGGCTCATTGGGACAATTTACGGGATTAATGATAAAATCGTAGACCTAGAAGTTGCCGACGGTGTGAGAATAAAAGTGCTAAAAAACCAAATTGGTGGATTGGCAAAATCAGTTCTTGAAACTGAAAAAAAGTAACTTAAATTTTAATTAAGCGAGGACGATATGTTTGGATTAGGCGCCGGTGAACTTTTTCTTATTTTTATAATTGCTCTTTTATTTTTAGGGCCAAAAAAATTACCTGAACTTGCTAAAGGTCTAGGTCAAGCGGTTCGTGAATTTCAAAAAGCTCGCGATGAAATGATGAACGAAGTAAATAAACCTCACACTCCAGCTGCTTCAACTGATGCTAAAAAAGACGTAGAAGTCACTGCGACTGCTGTTCATACAAGTGAACCAGTAGTTGTTTCAACTGAAACTAAAACAGAATCTCCTAAGCATTCTTAATTAGAGCCTTGCAAATCCATATTTTTATCAACTATACTTTTTGGGATTGCCAAAAAGTGTAGTTGTTACGTCGTCTTATAAAAGGGAGTTTTTTGATGAAAACCAGCTGGTGGGTACGCTTTAGTGCGCTACTTGTCTTTGTCGTTCTTGCCGTTCTAGTTCTTCTTCCAACCGTGATGAAGTTTGATGAAAATGGACATTATCCCATTAAATCAAAAATCAATCTGGGTCTCGACCTTCAAGGTGGACTCTACATGGTTTTGGGAATTGATTTTAAAAAAGTTTATAAAGACGAAGTTAAAACTTACGCCCGTAAAGTTGAACTTCTCCTTAAGGACCAAGAAATCATAGCGACTCTAGGGTCACTAGATGAAACGGATCAAATGGATCCAAAACAAGTTTTAGTTTTTACAAAAGCTTCAGACATTGAAGCTGCTAAGAAAAAAATTAAAGAATTTTATGTTGGTAATGTTCGCATTACTAAAGAAGATGGCAATAAATTAGAAATTGCACTTGCTACAATTATCAAAAAACAAATCGAAGAACAGTCAGTTGGTAAATCAATTGAAGTTATTAGAAATCGTATTGATGAATTCGGAGTAACTGAACCGGAAATTTTGGCCCAAGGTCAGGACCGAATCGTTGTTCAACTTCCAGGTGTTCGCGATATTGAAAGAGCAAAAGACTTAATCGGTAAAACGGCTAAACTTGAATTTAAAATGGTTAACGATACTATAGCTCCGGCCGTTATGATGGGCTGGCTTGAAAAGGCCACTAAAGCAGGTATTACCTTTAAAAAAGGTGACCGCTTTTCTGAATACCTAAAACAAATGAATGAATTTTTAAAAACTGATATTCCTGCAGGACATGAATTAGCTTTTGAGAAAAATACTAATAAATCAACAGGCGAAGAAAACAATATTCCTTTCGTTGTTGAATCTGATGCAAAAATCACAGGGGATGACCTTGCGGATGCTCGCG
>JAURXW010000168.1 GCA_030654205.1 Bacteriovorax sp. | reverse complement strand
TTCAAATTTACAGGAAAAATCTGAGATAAAAAATCAAAGTTCAGAAGTCTAATTATTTACATAGAGAGGAGTACTAAAAAATTCCTCTCTATGTTTTAATTTTTTTATCGTTTCAAATATATACAACGGCTCATTCTACTTTTTAAATTAGATATTTTAACTAAAGTATTATCGCTGTTTAGTGTTAGAGTATTTGTAAAGCTCACATGGCCCTGTGGATTACGTGGATCATTTCTACCAGAGCGTCCGTTATCTAAAATATTAACAGTTGATTTTAATTCATTTCTTGAAAGAGTTACTATAGTTGAGTTGAATTCACCTTTATTGATATTGCAAAATTCTTCAGGTCCTAGATGATTGCTTAAAAGCATAAGTCCGTCACAATCTCTAACAATTTGTATCGAAGCTCCACAGTCATTGCTATCCATTCGAATTAAATCGTAAGTTCCTTCGAAATTAGAAAAATTCGCTACAGATTTATTGCTGATATTATTAATTCCAGAAGTCTCAGCTGTATTAATTCTATTAGTTTTTCCGCAAGCTAAAAGAAAACTTATTGAAATTAAAATTAGTGCTGTTGATTTCATAAAAAACTCCTATAAGTTACCTATTCTTAATCGGTATCATTATAAAATTTGATCTGCAAACATCAGTTAAAATATGAGTAAAGTTTTCCATATCTTACTTCTAAAATAGAGAATCTTGCAGAAAGTAAACAATACGTGCAATTTTGATTTAAAAATCAGTGTCAATTTGTCCAATTTTAATATTTCAGAAAATTTCTAAACTCCTAATAAATCATTAATCTAAAGCTTAAATTAAAGTTTGAGAGTATTTGTCAGAGATTTATTCTTTGAATAAACCTCTATTTATTACATATTTAATCTATGAAAAGAATTTTAGTCGTAGAAGACGACACTTCCATTAGAGAATTATTAGTAGAAATCTTAGAAGGAGAAGGCTACCTGGTGTCGGCCAGTAAAAATGGCTATGAGGGGATCCAATCGCTTGAGACCTATATTCCAGATCTTATCTTAATGGACGTGATGATGCCCATAATGGATGGATATGCTTTTAAAAATGAATTACTTCTCAATTCTGAATGGAGATCCATTCCAGTCGTAGCGATGTCAGCGCAAGTGCAACGGAAAGAAAAATTGGCAGACTACGGAATTGTTAACTTTATAAGTAAGCCTCTGGATCTGGGGCATTTACTTGAAACTCTCAAAAATATCAGTCCAGTATAAATCTTCTTACCTGTAACTTTTCACTATCTTGATATATTTATAAAATTTTATAGAAATTAATAATTATTGGGTAATTTTCATTAACTTTTATCATTTAAATCCGATTTAATTAAAAATTATTGAAGAGGTTCAAATGTCCGTCAACGAAACATCTATTTTAATTGTTGAAGATGATTTAGAGATTTTAAGTATTTTGAAAAATATTTTCACTAAGCATTTTAATATTATTCATACGGCCACAAACGGAAATTCTGCTCAGGAAATTGTAAGAAAATCAAATCCAGATTTAGTGTTAACTGATATCCAAATGCCAGAATTAAATGGAATTGAATTCATTACTCAATTAAGAGCTGAAGGTAAAAATACCCCTGTTGTTATCATGAGTTCAGGGAAAGAGAGAAGTGACTTGATGAAGGCCATTAAGTTAGGCGTACTCGATTTTGTCGAAAAACCGTTTAAGCGAGCTGATATTGAACAAGCAGTTCATAGAGTATTAGAGATGACAGTTAGAAGTAATGATTTAACAAATTTAATTTTTATTTTTGGATTAGAGAGTAAAGAAGTAAAGCAACAAAAAAAATTAATAGGACTTCTTCAGGCAATTAGTGCACAGACAAATCTATGAACGATTCATTACAACTTTTATTGCTAATTTATTCATTTATTTTAGTTATAAACTTTATCGTTAGTATCGTTCTCTATAAAATGCATAATGATATACTTTTTCTCATATTAACAGGGGTATGGGGAGGAAGTTTAATTAATTTTATTCTACAAGGCATTTTTGTTATTCCAAGTATCGCTATGTATATCTCGTTCTCAACTTATCTTTTTGTTTCTTTATCTATGTATTTTTTTAGTAATTCAGTTTTAAAAAATAAAAAATCTTCTGTACTAATGCAGGTTTCTTGTCTGGTGTTTTTACTTTTGGGAATTATCGTTTTTTTGATTTCAAAAAACTATGCACTTGCCTCTTCGTTTGCAGCGGTGGCAATTGCAATACCAATGCTAGTGAGCTCTTATCAACTATGGCACTCAGATATTAAGACAGGTCCAAAAGTTTTATCAGTTTTTCTATTCTTTAATGCAATTCATTTTCTTGATTATCCTATTTTGCGCTCACATCCTCTAGGAGCTTTATGGGGATTTAGTATTGCTTTGGTTTTATTGTTTGCCTTTTCAACCTTTCTACCAGGCTTCATTTTGTTGCAAATTTCAAAAAAATATGCCGAAGGGTTGGAGAGTGAAGTTAAGCTTCGTACCATTGAGTTAAAAGATGCCGTTGAGCAAAATAAAACACTCGTAAATATTTTATGCCATGATCTTTCTACTCCATTGACCGTTTTAAATTTTTACTTTGATGAAATTACATTGGAAAATGCGAGTCCGGTTCACTTGGAATATGGGGGCCGGGCCATACGATCTTTGCATAAAATATTTAAAATTCTTGAAAAAGTTAAAGATTTACAGGCCATTGCTTTTGGAAAAAAAACGATAGAAAGAAATGAAGTGAAGTTACTTGAAGTCATAAAAGAAGTGATAATCGATTTTGATAAATTTCTTAAACCTAAAAATTTAATTTTAAACTGCACTAATCTCACGAATGCAGATGTTGTAATTTATGGAGATTTAGAAATTTTACGGAATCAAATATTTTCGAATTTAATTTCTAATGCAATAAAGTTTTCCCATAAAGAT
This sequence comes from Bacteriovorax sp., assembly GCA_030654205.1. Lineage (GTDB taxonomy): Bacteria > Bdellovibrionota > Bacteriovoracia > Bacteriovoracales > Bacteriovoracaceae > Bacteriovorax. The sequence goes on along the minus strand of JAURXW010000168.1, from coordinate 982 downwards.
TCAAATATCGATATTTTTATTACGAATGATAAAAATTGGGTTTACGTGAGCATAGAGGATAAGGGCATTGGCATGTCCCCAGATTTATTATCGAAAATATTTTCATTAAACGAAAAAACGACTCGCAATGGAACGGCGGGAGAAACTGGCACTGGCTTTGGCCTTCCTTTGGTAAAAACTTGTGTTGAAATAATAGGTGCAAGTATCAGGGCCGAGAGCCTTACAAAAGAAGGTCTCGACTCCGAATCTGGAAGTAAATTTATAATTCAGTTTGAAAGAGTTGTCTCTGAAGGATGCTGAATTGATAGATCTTGAGATACTTCAGGAGTAAAGCGTCCCTGGAATTTATCTTTTTGATTATACCAGCTCTCGAAAAGAGTATGAAATTTAATAAATGTTTCATTAATGATTAAATTAGCTTGAGTATTTTGTGAATTGCTTAAAACAATATTTTTTAAATTATTGTCTATTGTTGTTTCACCAACCCATGAGCCCAGGGCATGATTGGATTCATCTTCATGGTGTCTAGAACCAAAATAACGAAGGTCGTTTTGCCATCCTTGTCTTTCAATTTGTGGTATTAGCGCATTGATAAAAACAGCAAAGGCAGCTTCTAATGATTCAATTATCGTTAGGGCCATAAATGGATCAGGATTTAATTTTGCTTTGTGAACTAAAGAATAAATCATGTCTCGAGAAGCATAGCCAGATTCTGACCAAGTCGTTATTAATAATTCTGAAAAATCTTTTCCCCAAGCCGTTTCCTTCATTCCAATTTTTTGTAAATCTTCAATAAACCAAAGCCAGTGATTTGCATCTTCTTCGCAGTGTACATTTATTGAGTGATCCCAAATATCTTTGGGATTGGTACGTTTTAGGTACGATAAAACATCTCGAAAACCAAGAACGAAAAAAGTCATCGCTGGTACAAATGTAAGTGGATGATCTGTATTGGAAATCCATTGAATTAGTTCGTGTTTAG
>JAURXW010000165.1 GCA_030654205.1 Bacteriovorax sp. | reverse complement strand
AAAATATGAAAGCAATAAATAAAAGAAACCGAATTAAAGACCTAAACCGCCCACCAATGATCCCAATGGATATATGTTTAGGTGAAGGAATTATAGATTTTGTCAGTGTTGTTATTCCAACCTACAATCGAGACTATATATTAGGTCAAGCTCTAGAAAGTGTTTTAATGCAAGATTATCCTCATTTTGAAGTAATCATTGTAGACGATGGTTCAACTGACACTACGACAGCTCTTATTGAAAAATATCTTGTTCTTTATCCAGATAAAATAAAATATATCAAAAAAGAAAATGGTGGTTTAGTTTCCGCACGAAATGAAGGGATGAGACACACTAAAGGTGAGTTTATCGCTTTTCAAGATTCTGATGATATTTGGTTGCAAGGAAAAATCTCTAATCAAGTTGCACTTTTTAAAAAACATCCTGAAGTTGTTATTGCCTGGACCCTATTTAATATCGTTGATGAAAACGGAAAAGTGACTCACGAAAATGATATTAATACTGCCTATAATGTCTATAACATAATTGATTTAGATAAATGTATGCCAAGAGCAGGACAACTAGAATACGCAAATGAAAAAATAAATTATAGAAAGGGAGATATTTTCAAAACTCTTTTCTTAGGAAATTTGATTCATCCGCCAGTTGCTGTAGTAAGACGTTCTGCAATTCAAAAAGTCGGTGGCTTAGACCAAACATATCTATACGCTGGTGAAGATTACGAATTTTTCTGGCGTGTGGCCCGCTTAGGTGAAGGTGCACTTATTGAAAAAGCAGGAATGCTCTATCGAATGGGAAGTGGTGATCAAATGACCTCTCCTGACCTCCTTTTATTTGTGGCCCTGGGTTATGAAAAAATTATTACTAGTCGTTTAAAAAGCTACCCAGGAGTTTTTGAAACAATTGGTGAAGGTATTGTTCAAAAGCAATTAATTGGAGCCTATTCTTGGGTAATATCAAGTGAATTCACTTCAACCTATGGTTTGAAATCTAACGGGCGCAAAACATTTCTAAAATTGCTTCGATTCTCTTTCAAAGACGCCTTAAAACTCGTGCCTTTTATTCTTTTTTACAACTTGCCTTTTTCACTCAGGAGTTTCATCAAGTCCAAAAAATCTTGAATTTTAAATTCACACTAGGCATTTATTGCCATTATTATTGTACATAATCAGTTAATCACAGTATTTTTATCGTCTAAGAAATAGAAGATCTTTCTATTTTTACTTCTAAAATATTCCCATATTTACCCCACCAGCTAAATAATCATAATTTTATTTTTAAATTTACTCGAAGTGTTTAAACCAATTTATCGCTGGAAGATTTTACCGCGAAATTCTTTTTCCCCTAATCTCTTCATACTTAAATTACGAAGAGAAAGAAATTCTAACAGTAATTGGAACGGGGAATAGTATGATGAAATATAAATTTTTATTAATTGGTGCTTTAACTTTTGCATCGGCATACGAAGCATTGGCGGCAACAAATTTGGTAACAAATCCAGGATTTGAATCTGGTCTTACAGGTTGGACAAATACAGGATACACATCACTGGTAAAAAAACCATCTAGTGGCATTTATGCAACTAGAAGTGGTACGAAACAAGGAGGTGTTAAGCAAATTATCACAACCAAACTCACTGCGGGTAAAACCTATACATTTTCAGCAATGGCCAGAATTGATTCAATGGCCGTTTCATCTTTAATTAGTATTAGATTTAAAAATGCAGCGGGTGGTATATTAGACGAATATAAAATTCCGATTATGGAAACTACCTATCTAAAGTACTCACTAGACGTCAAAGTTCCATCCAATACAGCAATTACAGAAATTTATTCTCTTAAAGAAACTGGGGCCCTTTCTTATCTTTATGTTGATGATTTTTCCTTAACGGAAGTAGTGGCGCCAGCGCCAGCGCCAGCACCAGCGCCAGCACCGGCACCGGCACCGGCACCAGCACCAGCACCAGCACCTGCACCAGCACCAACAACAGGTTACGTACCAATGGGAATTGGTGGCGGTGGAGCAATGAGTGGTGTTTCAATTAGCCCTTATGCCAATTTGTGGTTTGTCGGAACTGACATGGGAACAGTATTTAAAAGTACTGATCTAGGAAAAAGCTGGGTACCTGTAAATCAAAATCAAATAACTTTTGATTCAGATTTAACGAAGGCCGTGAGCTTAGGATTTTCTGCTGATGGAAAAACTATTTTCCACTCTCTTGCTGGAACTAGTCCAAAAAGAAGTTTAGATGCGGGATCAACATTTTCAAATATTAATATTCCTTTGGCCCCTGGTGAATTAATAAAATATTGGCATTCAGACAGTTCTAATTCAAATATAATGTATGCAGGTACAACTAAGGGTGTTTTTAAATCTTCAGATTTAGGATCTAGCTGGTTAAGGCTTTCTGGTATTACTGAAGAAGCAGTTGGTACTTTTATTGATCAAAATTCTGTATCGAAAAGAATATACCAGGCAACAAAAACAAAAATTTTATATTCAGATAACAGTGGATCAACTTTTACAACTTTTTATAGTCCTGCAACGGCCATTCGCCAATTTACAGGCGGATCAGATGCAACCGGAGTCACACTTGCACTAGGAGACTCTGACGGACAAAATGCTTGCGGATGGGTCTATCCTTATCTAAATGATTGGGGACAAAACTCAATAGACCAAACAGTTTCGACTTGTGGATTTGTCTGGGTTAATAAAAATAACATGGGATTTGTAAAAAATAATCAATCAGTTGGTGATCACTTAAAAATGGCAGAAAATGATTCAAGTACAGTCTACTCTACCGGTGGAAAAAGCTGGATTCGCCAATACGGTACAAAAGTAAATGTAAGTCATGATAAAGGTGCAAGCTGGGCCTTAAAATTAAATCAAATTAACTACGATGTAATTCCATATGCTCCTTGGCCTTCTTCTAAAATTGAATATTCGGCCGTTGCTCTTGATATCGGATGGTGGGATAGCGGTTATGAAAGTTTTAGTATTAACCAAAAAAATTCTAATATGGTTGCTGGCTCTGGATATTTCTTTCTTCACTCAAGTTTTAATGCTGGAGAAAACTGGCTTGCTCCTTTTACAAAATTTAATGGAACAGGAACTCCTGTTGCAGGGCAAACTTGGAAGTCAACTGGTCTGGAAGTAACGACAGTATATAAAACAAAATTTCACCCGACTAATTCATCACTTTTATATGCGGCAATGGCCGATATCTCAGGTGTTGTTTCAGAAGATCATGGTGCTAGTTTTAGAATAACCAAAACAGGCCTTAATAGTATATATGACTTCGCCTTTGATCCTAACGATGATTTAATTGTCTATGCGGCCTCTGGAGAAATGCACGACTTTCCAAATGAGTGGCATGCTGATGCACTTACTGGTAATGGAGGATTATATAAATCAATTGATAGAGGTAATTCTTGGTCGCGCATTACACCAAATAATACAGGCTATAATCGTCAGTTTTTATCTGTTGGCTATGATGCTCGCAACGATATTATTTACGGTGGAACTCAAGAAATTGGAATAGTGTCTTCTGCAGATAGAGGTTTAAGCTGGAAAGCAAATAATGCTGGATTACCTACTGGAATAAAAATTATTCCGCAAATTGAAGTTGATCCAAATACAGGTAACGTTTATGCTCTTTTAACTGGAGATGCTCCAAATTTTACCAATCAAGCAAAAACAGGAATCTATTTTCTCGATATACAAAATAGAGCAACGACTTGGGTTTTATTAAGAGGAACAGTTAATTATCCTGCAGATGCAATGGCCGGAAGTAAAGTATGGTACTACCCTACTTCATTTGCGATCGATTTTAATTCGGCATCTGGGGCCAATACAATTTATCTAACTGATTATGAAAATCACGGTAACTGGCTTATGACAGGGGTATGGAAGACTACTAATATGGGAAGCACTTGGAACAGAGTCAAACAAGTAACTCACCCAACTGAAGTCAAAATTGATCCCAAAGATAGCAATAAAATTTACGTAGCTGCCTATCATCAACTCGATGGTAACTGGGGCGAAGGTGGTGAGCTTTATAGTAAGGATGGCGGCGTCACTTGGAATAAAAATATGACTCCTTCATTTCAAAATAATGCTCGAGGAATAACTCTTGATCCAGTTGATTCGACCAAAATTCTCTACTCGTACTTCGGAGGCGGGATGCTTTATGGAGAAAATCCAAATAAATAATTTATTCACGCTTTAAATATTTAAGCCTAGATCAACTCTGACTCTAGGCTTTTTCTTTAAAATGATAACTCCACTTCCACCGAGAGCGCCAATGCTCGGAAAATATCTATAAAAAAGATAATCAACTTTTTCAAGAAAACTAGATTTTTTTTAATAATTATTTTTGTGATAGAAATATTTTATATAGAAAAAAATTAAGGTTTAATCTCAAGGACCGTCAGACAATTATTATCTTGAATCAAAAATCGTCCTTGAAATTGAGATCTTCCAGAGGGGCCAAAATTTAAATTTATTTGTGAGACTAATTCAATAATGAAACTACCCTCTAAAAAATTTATTTCTTTTACAGCTGCGGCATTAAAACCAAAAAAACAATTAACACTTGGATAAAGTGCCTTATAAAGCGACTCTTTTGCAGAAAAAATTAAAGTCAAAATTTCAGTATCGCTTAAGTCTGCGTGGGACTTTAAGTCTTGAGGTCCACAAATATAGCGGCCCATTTCACATTTTACTCTGTCCATGACTTCAAAATCAATCCCCACACCCAAGAGTTCAGTATTTTTAGAAACGGCTGCACCTACTAAAGAGTGGTTATGAGTAATACTACCTACTATATCTACAGGCCAAAGAGGGGCCCTGCTTTCACTAATCGGAAGTGATAATAACACTGAACCAATTTTTAATTC
>JAURXW010000158.1 GCA_030654205.1 Bacteriovorax sp. | reverse complement strand
AATATTGCCACATCAAATGCAAACAATGGAATTATTCCCGGTAACGAATTTTACTATGCTAGTACACACTTACAAGTTGCAGGTAAAATGGTTATACAATCAAAGTCGGTTAGTGACTGGCAAGCAGTCTTTTCTGAATTTAAAATACAAACAGGATTATTTTCAAGTAGTACATATGATTTGCCTTCGAGTACAAATCCTCGCTTAGCTGGGGGAATGCACTGGACTGCAACAGAGTATTTAGGATTTCTACGTAAGCTTGCAAAAGGTCAATTGTTAAACAACTCTTCAATGATTACGTACTTGTTAGATCATACTGCAAACGCAACAATGACTTATTCTCCAGTAAAATCTTCAACTCTAAATGAAGAATGGCATTATGGATATGGTTACTGGCATGAATGTCAAAATGCGACTTGGAACTGTACCGTAGCTTCAAGAATTTCAAGTCCAGGTGCCTACGGATCTTATCCATTTTGGGATCGAACAAATAATTATATCGGTATAATTGCTCGTCAAGGTACCACTGGAACTTTTCCATACGGTATTCAAATAGAACGGGCCGTTCGCTCACTCACTAAAGAATGGTTAACTTGCAATTAAATTTTTTAATTCTCAAATCTTTAATCTCTTCGACAAATTGGCATGCCCCAATATCATTGAAAAGGCAGAGCTGATCTCAACTTTCCTACATAAAGCCCATCATGTAATTTCACAATATCTCCAAACACTTAATCGGAACTAAAAAGATTGAATAACCCATTCCAATTTCGATCAAATTTATTAAGAATAAAAAAATACCATGAAATTTAAAAACATAGACTCGGTAAGCCCAAATCAATTCACAAAACAATTAATCTATTTTTTCTACTTTGGCATTGATTTCAATTACGGCCTTATTATCTAGAATTAACTCAAGCTTCTGGTAGTCACCTTCTTTAAGTGGTGCCTTTAAATCAAAGATCATGATATGTAGGCCACCTGATTTAAGCTCAGTAGTAGCTTTATTTTTTAGCACCATACTTTCAACCGATCTCATTTTCATTTTACCATCAAGCATTTCCATATTATGTAATTCAAATGTTTTCGCGAAATCACCAGTAACTTTTACAAGTTTTAAATTTTTGTTCGAATGATTGATAATTTTAAGAAACATGGCAGTGACAGTCATTCCTGGAGGAGTAAGTCTAATAACTGGATTTTGTATTTCGATTTCAATTGTCGCAAACACGTTCAAAGAACTTATTAAAAGAAAAATTGTAACTATTTTTTTCATAAAACCTTTCCCATTTTCGGAATTTTATTTCAAATATTCATCTATTATTTTATTGAGACGATTCAATATAACTACTTTCGGTGTTCCATGAGGAATGGGCTCTAGAAACTCTCCTTTGGGCGAGATTACAATGATATCTGTAGAATGATCTATCGTGTACCCCATGGCCGATTTCAAAGGAACTTTCATAAACACTACACCAAAAGCTTTTGTAAATAAATCTAGCTCATTCATCTTTAAAGAAACAGGTAATATTTTTGGATGAAAATAAGATGCATACTCTTTCATTTTTTTTATAGAGTCTCTTTCAGGATCAAGATCAACAAAGACAAATGATATTCTATCAAGCTTGTTCTTGGGAAGTTCCTTAAAGACAGCAGACATTGAACTAAGAGTAGTTGGACAAGCAACAGGACAACTCAAAAATCCAAAATACATAAGAATAATTTTATTTTCTTTTAATTCACTTAGTGTAATGACCTCTGTTCCCGTATTAAGCTTTAAAGTAAATGGATTAAAATCTTTTTCCTTTTTTATCTTTAGATATGAAAAACATAAAATCGCCATTAAAACAAAAGTCGCAAGAAAAGTTTTAATAATATCTTTTGAAATCATAAAAATACTTTCCTATTCATTATTTTAAAGTGCAAAAACATAGCTATAATTCAATGCAACTGTTCGATAGAGTGGTGAATTAATATTCTTTCCAATTAAGGTTGAATCACTATAACTCAAAGACCAAATTTCATTTCTATTTGGAGAATAATTAATAAAAGTACTTAATTCCCAGAAATGTTCTTGAGAAGATTTTGAATTAATCTCGCCTGTAAGATTTTTACCTGTCTGATATGAAAAAGTATCTGTTAAGCCAAACGTAAAATCTGAATCAGGATGGGTATAGGCAATCCCTAATGGCAAAACAAATTTCTCATAATCATGGAGTTTGAATTGTGAGTAAGTCTTTCCAAAATAATGAGTCCACTCTGTTGTAAATTTCAATGTAACTGTATTTAATTTCTTTAATAAAAAATTCCCTAAGCTTACTGAGTAAAGTCCCATACCTCGTACATCAGAAAAAATATTAGATTTTGAATCATACAAACTTCTAGAAGTTGGAATTGTTACTTTAGAGTAAACAAATCCACGGGGCCTGTAATCACTATAAGTATACTCAGGAAGATATTCATAAGTTGCTTGGAGATCTATATCACTTAACCCCATACTGTTTTCTTTAAGACCGGACTTGTTAAGATCTTTATCAACTAAAGAAAACTTTGAAGCTAATTG
>JAURXW010000342.1 GCA_030654205.1 Bacteriovorax sp. | reverse complement strand
AATTTGATGCTTGAAAAAACTCATTGCAAAGAAAGCCTAATTTTTTTCCTGTCTCTACTGAAAAAATATTGTTTTGATCCAATTCGCTTTCAATTACTGGGTAAATTAGTTTTGCAAATTCGCTTATCCAAGGATTGTTGTAGAGCTTAGAATCCCATTTCAATCTTTTTGGGAAGAACTTTTTAAGAAATATAATTTGGCCGATTGTCACCGCCATTGGTTCTTCTAGAACTCTGCCTCTATATAAGCCTATAAATTTTTCTTTTATATTTGGACAAGCTTCTAAAAATGTTTTTGAGATTTCTTCTTTTTGCTTCTGGGGCTGACGTGCTGAAATCGTATGAATTATCTCATGAAAAACAATATCTTCATCATCTGAATCGATATGCTTAATTGGGTGCTGTTGAAAGACTAAAAAGCTATTTGTTGGGGATGCAGAATCACGATCGAGAGGTGGAAACCATGTGTACAGGACCTCATACTTCATGTTTTCTGCAACCGAATAGTAGCGCGAAATTTTAGCAAAAAAATCTGCATATTTCTTATCTTGAAGTTTTCGATTAAGTTCTTTTGTTTTGTTCCGAAATGGTTCTGATTCACTCAACAGTATCTGGTAATTGACTTTAAAATGCTTATGAAAGCTCTTGAGAAAAACTAAGTCTTCCTGTTTTATTACTTTTTCTAATTTCCCATAAGATTGCTCAAGGGTATCTGAACTATAAAAGCTTGGTGCAATTTGATCTTCAGTAATACCAGATCTTTTTGAAAAAAGACCATCCTTGAAGGGACCAATATCATCTTTAGGAAGCCCTAAACCTTTATAATACTTCTGTCTTACGACATCATATTGCTTGAAAAGATCGCGATCCTCAGAGGTTAATCCAAAACGTTTTGCCCAATATTTTTGGAATTCACCACCATCATCCTGACAGAAAGTTTTATCCCACCAACCAGACAAGCAATCCATAATCACGAATGTATTTGCAGCTTCACTATATTTTGCGGAAATCGAAATTGAACCGGCTTCCCCAAGTAATGGAAAAAGTAGTAATAGAAACAAAAATATTTTTTTGATCATCTGATTGCTCCTAAAAATTGAGTCTTTGTTACAATAACTTATTTAACCAAAGCAGGCCATAATCTGGTTGAAACTGATTGTTATGAAACCTAATATATAACCGGTCAATTTGTAGGTTTAATATACTTTTTTAACTTTTGCCGTCCATTGTAGAGAGATACGCAATTACCATAAGTTATATCTAAGCAAAAAATTGGTCTCCCGCCCACCACAGTTATTCCTTCATTTAGAATCCGCCTGATCTTAAACAGGGCTATGAAAATCTCAAACAAGAAGAAGTGCTGCTTTTGCAGAAGAATGTTCCTGCCGCATCCAAAGGTCGGTGAACGTCAAAAAAGTTGTTCTTCAAATGAATGCCAGCAAAAAAGCACAATACACAGTCAACAAGAATGGCAAAGAAAAAACCCTGAATATTTTCATGGCCGCTATCCCAATACCCGTGAGTGGCGAAAAAATAATCCTAATTATCAAAAAGAATGGAGGTCTCAACAAAAATCAATGAAAAAACTGCCTAAAAAAATGCATGAGATACAAGATTAGTAAACCTGAAAAACCCTTAAATATTAGACACCTCTAGCGAAAAACCTGCATGAGATACAAGAGTAGATGGAGATAAAATTAACTGTGCGCTAAAACCTCATAGGGCCCAGGAGAAGTAACAATGGAAAAAAATATTATAAAAGAACTCACTGTCAGTGCTGAGAAATATAATTTACTTCGTCTCAATGATGGAACATATACTCTTGCTGGAATTAGTGGCCCCGAGCTTGATAATGCAAATAAATTTTTAGTTGGAATTATCTTGAGAGGCCTTTCTATTCAAACAATGCGCTCTTATGGATTTGATTTAGTTTTAATTTTTAAATGGCTAGCTGAAGAGAAAAAAGAATTTGAAAAAATCACTCAGAGAGATCTTCTTGACTTAATTGCTTATCAAAAAAACATCAACACCAAACCTCGCTCAATAAATAGACGATTAACAACTTGTGAAAGTTTTTTTAATTTCTCCTATGATAAAAGCATTCCCAGATCACCGTTTGTGAGTATGCCAGCCTCCTATTATAAAGGTTCGGGTAAAGATAAACATATTGGATTATTTCAACTAAAGAGAAAATCTCATTTAAGATTAAGAGTGAAAGTTCCTAAATTATTAATTGACCCATTGAAAATTTCTGAAATTAATCAATTTCTCAAAGAGGTTCAGCGCTATCGAGATATAGCGGTTGTACTTCTTATGCTTTCATGTGGTCTTCGATCTTGTGAAGTACTTTCCTTAAAGACAGAGGATCTTGATCTAATCCGCCCCCAAATCCGCATAAAAGGAAAAGGTAACAAGGAAAGAGTGTTGCCACTGTCAGAACATTTAGTTTCTGTGCTGACCAATTATTTAACTCTGGAGCGCCCTGATGGATGTGATGCAGATGAAGTTCTTGTAATTCTTCAAGGTGATCGCAAAGGAATGCCTATGACAAAATCTGGACTCAGAAGTCTGTTTCGTCACAGGCGAAAAAAATTAAATATAACAAATGCTAACCCACATTCGTGGAGACACGCTTTTGCTACCGATATGGCACGAATAGGAGTTCCTCTTCCAGTTTTACAAAAGATGATGGGACATGAAGATTATCAATCATTGTTGCAATATATAAACTTAACCATGGTGGATATTATGGAAGAATATCAATCGGCAATGCTACGACTTAAGGGGCGTTATGAATACAGCACGGGCGAGACGAAGAATACTGTCTGATTTGGCGTTAGAATTTTTAAATTTCTACTGCGAACAGAAAAAATATTTACGACATGAAATACCGACTGCAATGAAATATTTCGAGCATTGGATGCATCAAAAAGACATGAAGTTGTCAGAAGTAAAAAAAACGGACATTGAACAATTTGAACGAGTTCTATTTGAATCAGGTTTAGGTCTTAGCTCCAGAAATAGTATTCGAATATCTCTTCAAAGATATTTTACATGGCTACATAATAAGCAGCTAGTCCATACTACCCCTAAGGATATTTTTCCACGAATGGGAAAAACTCACGTTAGGGAAAAAGTCATCTTGCCGAATGAGGCTCTCCAGTTTTTAACCGTTATAGAAATACAACTCAAGGGAGTCAGTACTCATGGTTACAAAGCAGCTCTAAGGGGCTTCCATCATTTTCTTCAAGAAAATAACCTTGATCTAAAAGAAGTTAAAAAAAATGACATGAACAAATTTTTAATTTTGTTGGCAAAAAAAGATATATCGAACAGCACCCGGCGTGCCATATTAATACAACTGAGAAGTTATTTTCGCTGGCTGCATGAATCTGAAATAATTTTATTTCACGCTGACGAATTAATCAAACATAATGATATCCCCAAAAAAGAAGTAAGACTTCCCCGACCTTTACCACAAGAAGTTGATAAAGAAATCCAAGAAAGAT
>JAURXW010000138.1 GCA_030654205.1 Bacteriovorax sp. | reverse complement strand
GTCAACGGTTAACAACATACAAGTAAGTGTTGAAAACCTATCTTCTGCAAACTCTCGTGTAAGAGATACTGACGTCGCTGCAGAAACGGCAGAGTTAACGAAACAGAATATCTTAATGCAAGCGGGTACGAGTGTGCTTTCTCAAGCTAACTCAAGTACTAACTCAGCACTAGCATTGATTCAGGCCGCAGCTCAACGCTAATAAGTGATGAGCCTCAACCGTACCTGCAAGTATGAGTTGAATGACCTAAAGATTTTGTAAGAATGAAATGACCAAAACATTGTAGTAGATGTTTAGAGTAGTTACTTGAATTGTACGATGAAAGAAAATTTAAATAAACAACAATTTTTTGAACAAGATGTTCAAAGTATTACCAGGAGGTTTTTTGTGAAAGGAGATTAAAAATGGGTTTAAGAATAAATACAAATATTCCGTCGCTATCAGCACAACGATCTTTAGGGATCAACACTAGAGCACAAAATGATAACTTGAGAAAGTTATCATCTGGTGAACGTATAACTAGGGCCGGTGACGATGCAGCGGGATTAGCTATAAGTGAAAACTTAAAAGCAAGCATTAGAGGAATGAGACAGGCCAAAAGAAATGCTGGCGATGCTATCTCAATGTTACAAGTGGCAGAAGGTGGGATGAATGAGATCTCAAGTATGATTATCAGACTTAGAGAACTTTCAGTCCAGGCCGCTTCGGATACAGTGGGTACTAAAGAGAGGGGATTCACAGATATTGAATTTCAAAATCTCAAAGAAGAGATTGATAGAATTTCAAAATCGACTGAGTTTAACGGAATAAAACTTCTCGATGGAACAGGCGGAAAACTCGAATTCCAAGTTGGTATAAAAAATGATCCGATCCTCGATAGACTTCACTACGATGGATCAGGAGCGGACGCATCCCTGGAAGCACTTGGATTGGCGATGGATGGGGTGTCTACGAAAGAAGGAGCACAAGCTGCGCTTAAGAAACTTGATGATGCTTTAATACACATCAACGGAACAAGAGCAAATTTTGGGGCCCTTCAGAATCGGTTGCAATCGGTCACTAACAATCTTGAAGTCAGCGATGAAAATTTATCTGCTGCCAACTCAAGAATTAGAGATGTAGATGTAGCTTCTGAGACAGCAGAATTGACTAAGAATAACATTCTTCTTCAGGCCGGTGTTTCAGTTCTATCCCAAGCGAATCAGTCGCCTAATTCAGCTCTTAAACTACTACAAGGTTAATTCAAGGAAAGTTGCTCCGAATGGAGCAACTTTCCTCTTTTTGTTTTATACTCAGATCAGAGGCAAATGATATGGCTAACGAATTAATAATAGCTCCAGATAAAAGAAAGACAGTGTTGATCATTGGTATTAATTCCTTTCTTGGATCCAATCTTGCTGAATTTTTCAGAAAAGATTATCGAGTGGTTGGAACTTATCATAAAAAAAATCTTCCTCTTCCTGGTATTCTTACACTTCCATGTGATGTTCTAATCAAAGAAGAAGTTCAATTAGTACTTTATGCGTTTAAGCCGGATTTTGTTTTGTATTGTGTTGGTCTATCATCACTAAAAGAATGTGCAGAGAAACCAAATGTTTGCGACGCTCTTAATTCAGCAGGATTATTTAATGTTGCTGAGTTGGCACCTCGCTATGGAGCAAGAATCGTATATTTTTCATCCCAATATGTATTTGCGGGACTTAATAAAAATTATACTGAAATGGACAACCCAGATATTAATACTCAATATGGAAAAGCTCAGGCGTCTTCTGAGTTCTATTTACAAAAATCTTCTTTAAATTATTTAATTTTTAGATGTTGTAAACTTTACGGTAGAGGATTAACTCCTCTTAAAAATACATTTTTTGAATTATTACAAAAAAACATTAAGAACAGCCAAAATATAATTTATGATGATTTTATCCATCAGGGTTTTTTAGATGTTTATTATCTAGGTATGACTCTTAAAATGTGTATTGATAAAAATGTGACTAATCGGCTTGTTCACTTTGGGGCCCAGGACACAATGACGCATTATGAGTTTTCAAAACTATATTGCGAAATCTTTAACGAGTCAGACGGCCTGGTAAATAAAGGCAAATGGCATTTTCCCCTGAGTAAAGGTGCCAGTGTTGAAAAGCTTGAAGAAAATCTTCATTTTAAACTTGAAGTGTTAAACATCGAAGGTCTTTTAAAAATTAAAATGCCAACCATAAAAGAGTCGATAGAGTTTACTTATAAAAGATATAATGGAAGTAAACACATCGGTAAGTCGATTTCAAATAAAGGTGATGGGATTTCTTTTATCTAGCGAGCAGAGTTTACAACGAACTCTGTAAGATAGTGGCGAACTAAAGCATCCACATCGACAACTTCATTATTAAAGCGCCAAGTGATTTTATTAAATGGGCCAAGGTGCGCGCGTATTTCATGGATATTTGTTGAACCAAACTGGTCATTGAAACTCAAGCGAGCGCCGTAGATATCTTTTCCGTTGGCAAGAAATCCAATTGAAATAACATCATAAGATTTACGAGCAAAAATTAAGCGTAGGGAATTTCTAAATAACATAAAGTCATTGACCGTATTTGAAATCTTAAAAAGCTTAATCGCTGCATTAGAGTGATTGCGAGCGCGTTGTTCGTTAAATTTTGCGGTATAAGCTTCAAAGCGATCACGAAGATCATTCATGAAATTAATCGAAGATTCTTCCAGTAAAAGTTCGGGATTTAAATGACCATTAATATTTACAATACCTGACTCATCCATATTGATTTCGTCTAAGGCAAGGCCTTCGATCCAAGAATAATTGAGTGGTTGGAATGTAGCATTTTGATCGATCATTTAAAAATGATCAGGGCAGAGAGCTTGGCTGTCAAGAATAAAAAAGAGTCTAGGCTTTGGACTTACTTCGAGGTTCCGCCCATTTTTAAAATAGGTGGCTGCAGTAAGTAGTCAGTTCAGGCTTCTCACTGAAAAAACCCAGAGGGTTTAATATGAGCTTGCACACCGTGACCAGGGACCGCTCCCGAATATATCTTTATAGAGGAACCAACTAATGCCAACTCCTAGACTCACTT
>JAURXW010000113.1 GCA_030654205.1 Bacteriovorax sp. | reverse complement strand
ATGTAGTTCCATGATCTTTCCTTCTTTTTCCATCTGTTTGGGTTTGCCTCTTTAGCAATTTGATAAACCACTTTTCGCTTCTCCAAAATTTCTTTATCAGTTCCAAAATGCCTAGATGCGGGTGTTACATAATTTATTTGTGAATGGAGATGTTTGTTGTTGTACCAATTCTCGAGAGTATTCATCCAGCCTTTATATTTCTCCATTGTCGTTCCATTTGCTGGCATTGAGGCGTGGTATTTTATTGTTTTAAAAAGTGATTCCGAAAAAGGATTATCATCGCTCACTCGCGGTCGACTAAACGATGGTACTACTCCCAGTTTGTAAAGTGTCGCTAACATCGTGGCCCCTTTCATAGGCCCTCCATTATCAGAGTGAAGAGACAATTGCTTTTTCTTTATTCTAAATTTTCTACAACAGTGATCTATTAAGGCAGATGCATACTCGCTACTTTGTTCTTCTTCAATTCTCCAGCCAATAATCATCCTACTAAATACATCCATCACCAAATACAAATAATAAAACTTCCCTTTAATAGGAGAATTTAAATATGTTATATCCCAACTCCAAACTTTATTAGGAGAAGTCGCAAGTAAACCTTGAACTGCTCTCGCTTCTGGACGCTTGGATTTACCTCTATGCTTAATCATTTTATACTCTTTCAGAACTTTATAAAAACTCGATTCTGAAGCGATAAATATTCCTCGATCAGCGAGAGTTGGAACAATCTGCCTTGGCGATGAGTCTTTAAATTCATCACTGGTCGCAGTTTTGATTACAACTTCTTTTTCTTCTATACTTAAGGCATATGAACAAGACTTTGGACCTTTCCTCTGATCAGGACGAAGTTTATTTTTCTCCCAACGAACCACAGAGCGATAATTTAGGCTTAAAACCTCACAGGTTTTTTTCTTACTAACTCCCATCTCAACTCCAATTTTAATTAATCTAAAGGCCTTATGACGATCTTCAAGACTGGTTTTTATTCCTCGTCCTCGTCGCCATATAGTTCCTGGGCTTTTTTTTGGAGCAAGATGCAGGTGTTCGCTTCTGCCAATGCTTTGTTTTTTCGCTTTAATTCAAGTTTCAGACGTTTAATCTCTTCTTTTTGAGCGTCCAAGATTTCTTGTAGGGTTTTTTCTGTGATTGTTTCAAGATTATTTTTCATAGCAGCTTCTCGCCATTGTTCAATTTGTTCTGAATATAAACCATGCTCTCTCAACAGCTTTCCTTTCATATCGACCGGAAGAGCGTCGTACTCAATAACGAGTTTGAGCTTCTGCATGGTGCTTGGATTTCTTTTTACCACATCATTATTAAATGCGTACCGATCAACCCAAAGATATAGGGTTTTATTTGTTACCCCCAATTCTTTAGCTAATGTTTCGACGGTTTTTTTGCCACGGTTAAGAAATTTTTTGACTGCTTCCTGTCTAAACTCAACTTTGCTTAGATTGATTTGAAATTCATCGTTGGTAATCGTGATACTCATAGAGACCTCCTTTTAATAAGTTAAAAAGAGGTGTCAACTTTCAAAATCCGTTGTGCTGATGGAATGTGACTGGATAGATGTCGCCTGGATTTGGCATTCCCATTTTTTGTGATTATGAGTAATGGCTCTGAAAGGCCATTTGATTACGAGACCTTGGTTTTTCGATCCAAGATCGGGCTCCACTCGCCTAAAAAATGCTTTAAGATGGCTTTTGTTATCTAGAGCGAAAAGTTTCAATAATTTCAGAGCTTACGAACCATCACTTTTAAACAAATAATACCCGGGTAATATTGACAGCGGAATATTACCCGGGTATTATCTATAACAAGAGGTAAAAAATATGGATTCAATAGACACCTATACAGCTTTTGACGGAAACAAACTGCTCTTTCAGGGCCCACTTTCGGACATCGTGCTAAAAATTAAGAAACGACTTGGTAAAGCAGAAAATAGTTCAATTTTAATTTTTAGCGATTCTACTGGCAAGACAATGGATTTTAATTTTCAGGGCAATGAACGTGACGTTCAGAGGCGACTAGAAGTTTACGTCACTGAAGAAGTTCCAAAAGATAATTCTGGCCCAGGAAGACCCAAATTAGGCGTCATATCTCGCGAGGTATCTTTATTGCCTCGCCACTGGGAATGGCTGGCAACACAAAGTGGTGGTGCCTCTTCAACCTTGCGTACCCTTGTTGAAGAAGCAAAAAAGAAATTAACAAATGGAAATCAAATTAAACAAGCTCAGGAGAGAACTTATAAATTTATATCTGCTATAGCTGGAGATTTCGAAGGATACGAAGAGGCCCTTCGAGCACTATACAAAAGAGATGAAAATAATTTTTTAATACAAATTCAAGGCTGGCCTAACGATGTTAAAAATCACGCTATTGAAATGGCCACTCCTGCGTTTGATAAGGTGTAATTAAAAATGAATACAATCACACATGTCTCTGATACCGCGTTCTGGGTAGGAATTTTCAGAGCGCAAGAATCTATTCGACAGGACTCTTTATTTAAAGACCCATATGCCGCTCTCCTTACAGCGGAAAAAGGACAGGATATTGTTGATCACGTCTCTGGCTCACGTTATGTTTCGTGGACTGTGGTTATTCGAACTCGCGTGATTGATGAAATGATTAAATCGCTTCTGTCAGAAGGCGTCGATACAATTATTAATCTAGGAGCGGGATTGGATACTCGTCCTTATAGACTTGAACTTCCTTCGTCTCTACGTTGGATAGAAGTGGATTATCCACATTTGATTGGGTTCAAAGAAGAAAAATTAAAAGAAGAAAAACCAAATTGTCACTTAGAGCGCGTGTCGCTAGATTTAGCAAATCAAGAAGAGCGTCAGAACTTTTTTTCTAAAATAAATTCACAAGCAAAGAAAGTACTTATTCTCACAGAAGGAGTTATTCCCTACCTGAGCGAAGAACAAGTCAGTTCACTAGCAATTGATCTTCATGCTCAAAATTCTTTTTCATTTTGGATTACTGAATATCATTCTCATGAAATGTATAAAAATTTGCGAAATGTGAAAAAGATCAAAGAAATGGGCAATGCTCCTTTTCAGTTCTTTCCGGAGCATTGGCTTGCTTTTTTTAATGAACACTCATGGAAAGAGAGAGGAATTCACTACCTAGTTGAAGAGGGAGAAAAATGGGGCCGATCTTTTCCGTTGCCTTGGTGGGCGAAAATTCTACATTTTATAATGCCGGCCAAAGAAATTGAGAAATTTCGGAAGATGTCTGGATATATTATATTTGAGTCTAGGTGAAACCTTGTTTGAATAAATTTTTGATCATCGAAATATTTATTAATTACATTTGCTAAGATTTAAATAACAACGGGCCAAATTTAATTTAAGGCCCGTTTGTTTTTAATATAGTTATCGAATCAGGCTTTGATATTTTTTCTAGTTATTTAAACATTTGAGAAAAATTGATAAACTAAACTTCTTAAAGGAGGTCAGGATTTTCATTAAAAGTATATTCTTTAAGCTGATGATTATAAAACAACTGGTGAAAAATTCTTTGTTTAAAAGCTTCGTAATCGACCTGGTAAATAAGTTCCAAAACATTATCGGTTTTTGCTAATCCGGAAATTTTGCTTAATTCAAGATGTTGGTGTGTGAATAGTTCTCGCAAATAAAAATCTAAAACCTGCCATAGACTTTATCCCTGTTGAATTCATAATTTCTTCGTTCTCAATATGAGGACGTCCTAAAACGCAATGACCTAGCTCATGATACACAAGAGATTCTAAGTATTCTGCATCTTTATTTTTTAGATCATCGCTCACGACAATAACTTTATAACGATAAACAGGTGGTTGGGTAATTTTTAACAACGGTTTCAATATGTCGTTGTGCATTTCTTGTACGTCTAAGCAATATGCATCAGCGCTGTCATATTTTTTCGAAACTTTTACAATCCCAGCAAATTTATTTTTTTGTACGACATCTCCAAAAGATATCTTAACTTTAGAAATATCAACATTGACTCCAAATGCGATTGCATCCTTAACAAATTGATCACGAATAGGGTGAAATCTCGCATCATCTTGAACAGAGTCAAAAATAGCACCACATCCAGAGAGGAAAATTGTAAAAATCAGAAAACATGACCGCATCACGAGACTCGCTTTGTTTAATAATTTCAACTACCACATATTTAAAGATTATAATAAATTTTTGTAAAAAATTCAGGTCAGTTTTATTCATTTACAGAAGCGATGTTATTTCTAATGAAAGAAAAATGCCTAAAATGCCTGAAGTTCTTCGTCTTCCCAACCTGAGATCAAAAAAAATCCAGAATTTTGTGTTGAACTAGTCCCCTGCTCCCACGTGATCGAAATCTTGTATCACGATGCAGGTAGCTTTTAGACTGCATTGTTGAATACTGATAAGTTTACTCTCCACGGCAGTAGCACTGTAGAATGGAAGAAGTAGAACAATGATTATCAAGGAGTAATTCATACTAAAATTTTGTTTCGAAAGTATCTTTTTGTAAACCGGCTTAATGGTTGGGAAGAGTTTGAAATTACGTAAATTCTTCTCTCGCAATTTTTTTTGGTTGTCGACTTTTTTAGCAGTTAAATATCGTAGAGCTATGAGTTTATGTTTCATTTTTGAATAAACTAATTTAAAAAATTCATTCTTTCTTACAAATAAAAAAACCCTCAGGTATGAGGGTCTTTAAGGTATTAAATGCTTCCTCACGGCCTTGTAAACCGTTGGCGAGGGAGAAATTAATTTTAGCATGGTGAAAAAAAAAGACAAGATTAATTTAATCCTTAAGTTCCGGCCAATGAGGGCGCGTCTTTAGGAGGCATGGATGCTTAAGGTGTTAAATGCTTTAGTGTTAATTCTTAAACTTGCGATATTGCTTGTAACAGTTTGCAAGTTAATTAAAAGTTAGCACTGAGGCGGGGGGGAGGAGAAATTCCTCCCTTTTTTTATACATTCGAAGTTCTTTTAGAAACTTAGCTGCGCAAAAGCTTCACAAAGCACTCTCCACGCTCAACATAGTTTTTAAATTGATCAAAGGAAGGAAATGAAGGTGAAAAAAGTATAATTCCTTCTTCACTCGCCTTATTTAACCTTAAATCTTTCACGGTCTCTTGAAGAGTTTTTGTTTTTTTAAAATCTACTAAATTTTTTATTTCAGCTTCAATTTCATCGGCCATCTCACCAATAAGATAAAAAGAATGAACTCTTGATTTTAAAAAATCTAAGTAAGGTAAAATTGAATCGCCATACCCTCTTTTTTTTCCGCCAATCACCAAATACAAATTGCCTTTCATGCCTTCCATTGCTTTGACGGCCGTTATAGTCGCGTCCCAATTAGTACTTTTTGCATCATTGTAGGCAATAAAATTTGGCAGCCCCAAGACTTCATCAACATATTCTATGCGGTGATGAACGCCTGCAAAAGTATCAATTG
>JAURXW010000112.1 GCA_030654205.1 Bacteriovorax sp. | reverse complement strand
TAAGGTGTTTGCAATTGGTAAAGGAGTTACAATTAATTTGAATGTAGTTTCGTTATGGCAATTTGTGTTTGGATTTGTTATTCTAGCTATAATAGTCTCTTCATTTTGAACAATATTATAAATGGTACTCGGCAAAGGATTAGGTAATTCTTGTCCATTTTCATAAAAATATTCCACTAACATTCCAGTTTGACCACCTAGCAAGTTGGATTCAATATTACTTACATCAAATAACGTTATACCATCATTATCATCATCACAGGAATAAATATCATTAATTAAGTTTGTTTTTGGTAATGAGTTTATAATAATCTCGAAAGAAGTCTCTGCATAGCATTCTAAATTATTAACCTTTGATACTCTAACAGTAATTGTTTCAATATTAGGAATTGAATTCGTCATTGGATTTGGTAAAGGACTTGTTAATTGATTCCCCTTAGAATCAAAATAAGATACTACCAAATTTGTTTGATCTCCTATGGCTTGAGATTCTATGCCAGAAGTATCAATAAAGGATGAAATGCCTCTGCCATAAACATCTTCACAAACTTCAATATTATTAATTGGTTTAGCAATTGGTCTTTCTGAAACTAATATTTCAAATGTTTTTGCATCATTACATCCATCTCCTGATTCAATATAAACTGAGTACGTACCAGAATTATTGATACTGGTATTTTGAATTACAGGGTTTTGTTCAGTACTCGAAAAACTGTTTGGACCAGACCATAAATAAGTTACACCTCCAGAAGCCTCAAATGAAATATCTTCCCCTGAACAAAGGAACTCGGGAGCATTAGCATTAATAGATGATAAACAATCTATAAACTTTACCAAGAAATTATCAATTTTTCCATTAAAAGTTTCTTGGTGTGCTCCTGGAGTAGCGAGTCCAGTAGATCCAAAAGTAGAACCTAACAAGTATAAATCACCATTTTTAGCCAATTCAACATCTAACCCTATATCCCATGATTCTCCTCCATAATATGTTCCCCAAAGCCTATCTCCAAGAGGACTAAATTTTGAAATATAAGCATCCGTGTTAATATTATTCTCCTGATAACCATCAACAGTTGATATGTTATTAGAACTTGATGTTCCTCCAACTAAATAAATATTATTATCATTATCAATATCTACATTTAATCCCGAGTCTTCTTCTAAGCCTCCATAAAACGTATTCCATAATATATCTCCATTTGAATTGAACTTTGCTAAATAGGCATCCCAATCGTAATAATATTCACCACCTCTGTTAGGTTGAAAAGCATTGGTTGTTTTAAAATTTTGGCTTCTGGTGTTACCGCAAATAATAACATTGTCTAAATGATCCACCACCAAGCCCTTGGCAAATTCATAACTGTCTCCACCAAAAAATGTTGCCCATACCCTTTGTCCGTTTGGATTAAACTTTACTAAAAAAGAATCTGTCCAATATAAGTCACCTTCATCGGAATAATTTTCTTGATAAGCCCCAGGTGTAGCTATATTTTCATAATCTGCTTCTCCTCTTTGCACATCCCCAAGAATAAAAACATTCCCTTTACTGTCTGCATCAATAGCAATACCCAATTGTCCACCATAATACGTTGCCCATTCTCTTTGCCCGTCTTTATTCAAT
Organism: Bacteriovorax sp.; assembly: GCA_030654205.1. Lineage (GTDB taxonomy): Bacteria > Bdellovibrionota > Bacteriovoracia > Bacteriovoracales > Bacteriovoracaceae > Bacteriovorax. The sequence continues at coordinate 2,182 of JAURXW010000112.1, read as the reverse complement.
TTAACAATAAAAGTATCCCAATTATCATGTATATTTAAGTTTACAGTTTCCCTAAAGGAACCTGGGGATGAAATATTATTATTACTACTGGTTGTGCCAACAGCATAAATATTTAAATTAGCATCAGTAGTGACTTCAAATAAACCGTCCGCACTTTCTCCTCCATAATAAGTTCCCCATAATCTATCTCCATCATTATTAAACTTAACAAAAAAAGCGTCTCCATAATTATTTGGGTCAACATACAAAGCAGTTTGATGTGTTCCTATGGTACTTATACCTATAGCATCATTTGACTGACCTACAACTATAATATTATCTTGGGAATCAATCGTACTTCCATATACAACCGACTCTAAATTTCCGTAATAAGTAGACCAAATCAAAATACCATCCGAAGAAAATTTAGCCAAATACCCAATCCATGAATCATTTGTATAATTGTCTTGAAAACTTCCGCTTGTAGCTATATTATTTTGACTGCTTGTGTAACCAGAAACAAAAATATTACCATTGCTATCCGTTTCGATATTACCTATATATTGATTTTCATCTCTTTCTCCACCATAATATGTTGCCCATTGGCGAACTGGTGTTGGATCAATTATTAGCGTAGCTTTCTTTTCATAATATTTGTTCTTCGCTTTAAAACCAAAAGTGTTTTTACCTATTTCAATATAACTTATGTCAATCTCATGCGCACCTTCAAAATTTTCAACCCAACTTTTGGGAATGATTTCGCTTAAGTTTCCATGAATCAAACTCATATTTAACGAATTATTTTTAAGCGTAACTTCTGCTCCTGAAATTTTCATTTTAATACTTGAAATATCGCCTTCTGGTCTGACTACAAAATTGTATTCAACCGGTTTTTTTATATCTGAAGGAATAAAAAATTCTACATCTATACCTTTATATAAATTTTCATAGACTATTTTCTTAAAATATTTTACTTTAGTTATACCTTCTGCTCTTGCTTGAATATTGTAATAGTTTATATAAGCTTTCGAAATCTCAAATTCTCTGATCACTAAATCATCACATACATCTAAAAAGTCTATAGCTATTCTATGAAATAACGTTTCTAAAATTATGGAATCTTTATCCTTTCTAAACTCCTTAATATTAAAAACAGAACTTTTGGTAACACTTTTTTTTGATTCTAAATCTTTTGATTTTTTTTCATAAACATCATAAGAAAATCCATTTTTTCTCAATTGAACATTAAGTCCATTTGTATTAAGTAAATAAAGAACTTCTTCATTCTGGTTACCATCTTGATCAATACTCTGCCCGTCATTTTTTATAAAACCTTTATCCTTATTATAGTTATTTTTAGGATATTTATTTTGGTTTTGTGAAGTTATAACTTGAGTAAATAAGAAAATAACTAGAATTAGAATTCTATTCATAGATTTTTATGTTAGAAAGATATTTTTGAGATTTCTAAAAATTCTGAGCATTTCGTTTTTTTTAGCTTGCTGCCAAGGTGTTTGTATATTATTTGTGGGACTTCAACATCGGTGGTTTTTCCGCCGCCGTTATATTTTTTATTGAATGTTTGCCGATTTGCACTAAATGTGATTTGGGCATAAATTATATTCGGGGTTGCCACCCCTTAATCTCTATTCTGTTCTTTAAAAATGCCTTCTAAAGTTTCTTGGTATTTGGTATATTTATAAAGATTTCTCGCTTTTAAAATTGAACCAAGTAACAAATCATTCTTTTCATTTTCTGATCCACCTTCCTTGTTAAGGCAAATCAAATGCGATAAAAGTGTTTCGTAATATTTATCAAGGTAATAGCTTTTATAACTTTGAATTCCCTTATCTTTAACAATGTTCATTTCAAAGTCCGGAAAATAAAAGTCAGTGTGCTGGAAATATGGCTGTCCATTAAATCTTGGAAAATTTTTGATAATGTCATAGGCCTTAGCTGTGTTTGCAGGTTTTACAATATTCATATATCCCCAAATAGTTTTGCCACAATAATCAAAACATCGTAAAAATAAAATTCCTTTTTCCGTATCGTCTTTTAAGTTGTAATCTTTCATTTTAAAGTCCATCTTTGAAAGGTTAAAAGATTGATTCTTGTTTACGACCGATGTGAACAGCATACCATAATAATTGTCAATCAATTCATAAACTGGAATATCCTTGATAAATAAACTGTCTATCAATTT
>JAURXW010000107.1 GCA_030654205.1 Bacteriovorax sp. | reverse complement strand
TCCATTTGAAATCCGGGGAATCTGAAAAAGCGTCGATATTATAATCAAGGATAGACTTGATGTCTTTTTCGTTTTTAGCTTTCTTGAAGTTAACTTTCATAGCATTCCTTTGCGTATTGGGCTTTTGGGAGAATTAAAGTTTAGAAATGTAAGCCGCCAGGTCTTTCATGTCCTGCTCGTTTAATTTATTAAGAAATGGTATCATTACAGGGTTTTTTCTTGTCACCCCTGCCTTGATGTCTTGAAGTTGCTTTAAGACGTACCAATCGTGCTGTCCTGCCAATCGTGGGGCCTTCTGAGCGAGGTTTCCGTCCCCTTTTTCTCCGTGGCAAGCGATGCATTGTTTATAAAGCTCAGCACCTTTGGCGGCATCTTGAGCGTGCAGCAGCGGAGAGATTGAACATGTAATAATTGAAAATGTGAAAAGAAAAAGCTTCATTGAATTCATTATACCGACCTTTGATTTAACTTTTATACAGTTTTTTCGTATTAATAGGTTTGAAACAATTTGAATTTTACTCTAAGAACTTATTGGACGGCAACCACTTTGAGAGAAGAAATCTTTTGAGTGCTCTTAAATAGTTCATGAATAAGGCCTTCAAGCACCTCAATCGCGATTGGAAACTGATTCATTATAATTGAAATAACTTCCGTTTCGGCTAATGCCAACTGAAGAGATTTCTCCAATGAAAATAACTTATTTATGACTTGAAAAAGTGAAATTATTTGTCGATTTCTTTCCACCAAAGACATCTCTTCCCAAGCTTTAATTGGCGGCTTGAAAGTTTCGTTTTTAAGAATTTCTTTAATTAAAAAAGAGAATAAAAGAGAATTTTTTACCGCCATAAAGCGCTCTTCGGGGGCAATATTGGTCGAATTTACAAAAACTGGCAGGTGATTTTCGTCGCGCAAAAAATTTTCTAATTCTCTAAAGCTCAGTCGATTTAAAAAATATATATCCTTACCCAATAACATTCTTGATAAAGTTTCCAAAAAAAGTAAATCAAGTACACTTTGAGATAAGCATTTATAAAAAAGTGTCAAAATCTTGTCACTCAATAAATCACTTTCATTATTTTTTAAAAGATTAAAATCCCAAATCCATCGATTTGTCTCTGAACCTTTAATTTCAATAGCTGAAACATGCCGTGGATTAGCAACTATGTCCTGAGCTCTTTTGGAGAATGACGTTAATTCTGGATCGATATTTTCTTTCAATTGACTTGCTACCTTCTTAAAAATGACTTACAAAAACTATCATGCCAATTTTGAAAATTCATCTTTTAAAATTCTTTACTCCCGATACCCGCCTTCTAATATTGGTGCCATTGGAAATTGATCCAAGAAAATTAAAAAATATAATAAAACAATTCTCCCCGACTCTCATCATTCTAGTTGATGGTGGTACCAATCACTTAGTGCACCTGAGTAAAAAGGCAAAATTAGTTCCAATTGTTAGTGTAGGAGATGGCGATTCAAGTAAAAAGCATATGCCCCGCTTGGATATATTGCTTCCCGTTCAAAAAGATTTTTCCGATTTGGCATTTGTCATATCGGCCATTTTATTGAAAAAAAATAATTTTACTGCGATAAATCTGATGGGTTTTATCAATTTTCATCAAATTGAACAGCGCTATGACCATTTATTATTTAACATTGGAATCGTGCAACAACTCTCCAGTAAACTCAATTTCAAAATTTTAATGGACCAAAGGCTACTTTTTCTTCCGGCCAAAGCAAGCACTTTTGATTATAAAGGTCTTTTTAGCGTCATAAGCTTAACGCCCAATAATTTGAAATTAACTGGAAAGGTTCAATATCAACTAAAGACAAAAACTAAATTGGCGGCCTTAAGCTCACTGGGACTAAGCAATATAGGGCTTGGAAAAATAGATATCGAAGTCCAGAAATCGGTAATTATTTATTTTGCTGGAAGCAATTTTAGCTCGTGCTTTTGATGGGCCAAAATATCGGCTTCTCCCATATATTCTTCTCTATAGAGACCATGAATAAAAAGTTTTAACTGATCTTTATAAAATGGCGACATCAGATGCCCCGAATTTCCAGTAGGAAGTATTCCCCAAGAGATTTCGGGGTGGTCAAAACTTATGATTCTTCTTGTTGAAGGTCCTGCCTTAACTTTTTGGCCATCTAAATATCCATTGGGCTTTTGATTATTAATTTCATTAGCAGCACCATCAATTTCAATGGGACCAATATTAAAAATCTTATCAAATGGTTTCATTTTCCCTATTGGATGTACGAACTCTATCGTATGCAAATGCCCCCAAGACCAGCCACTCGAATCTTCCCCAAGGGATTGCCGCAAAGTCTCTAGTGTATGGTTAAAGGCATCTGTAATAACTTTTTTCCGGTCAAACTTGGTCCACCAAATGGAATCAGCATTTAGGATAACTCTTTTAAAAAAATTCCAATTATTCGGCAATTTAGTAAAGGTTTCAAATTCTTCAGGAGTTAAATCCTTTAGCAAAATTTTAGAGATTTCTCTGCACCAGGTATAATAAAGTGACGGGGCGCTTGAATGAACATCTGAAATAAAATCCCATTTTTTAAGAATTTTAAGATAATTTTTTGCCTGCTCTTTGTTCCAGATATTTTCAAAAGATACAGTATTTAAAAGTTCGTCTAGGATAAGTTTATTTTCGAGATTAAAGCTCAAAGTTTGTATTTCTTTGAGTTCAGCAACACTCCATTTTTCTTTATTTGTAAGAATCGTTTGCAAAGTTTTATAACGATCATCAGGCTGCCAATCCCCTCTTATATTATCTGTAATTAAGGGAGAAGTATCAGGGCGGTTATTAGCTGAAATAATTATTCCCGAACTGGGATTTTCTAAATGAGGTTTTTGGTCAAAACTTAAAACTCCTGTATATTCATCAAGTCCACTGCTGCCATCTAAAATTAAATCACTCGGGGTATGAGTGCCCTTTTTGGTAATTTCTCCAAATATCCACATTCCGATATTTTTTTTATCAGCATAAAGTACATTTAACCCCGGGGCGCTTCCAAGAGCGAGCGCCGATTTAAATTCTTGCATATTGCGGGCTGTTCCCATTTTATAAAAAGCCAGCAACGGATCATTATCAATATTATTAAAGGCCCATTTTAAAGCGAGAGACTTATCGGCTTCATTTTTAAAAACTTCATCCATGACAGGTCCATGTTGAGTTTTTAAGACCACCATTTCATAGGGACGCTCATCCTTAATTTTGATTATTTCCAAGCGTTCTACATAAGGAATTTCTTTATCCTTAAATTGATAAGATTTGAATTTAGGATTTAATTTTTCTCGGTATAGATCCATGTCATCAATCAAGCTCATCGTGAGACCCCAGCCTCGCTCGAGATTGTGACCTAAAACTGGAAAGGGTAAAATGGAAAGATAATGGCCATAGATTTTATAATCGGGAGAATCAATGTGGGCTTCAAACCAAACACCTGGATGTGAATAGGTAATATGGGGGTCATTGGCTAAAATGGGAAAACCTGAAACTGAACGAGTACCAGAGAGTACCCAGCCATTTGATCCTTCAAATAAAGGAAAGCCTTGCTCGAGTTCGTTCAATATTTTCATCACGGGATAATGCTCCCGCATATCGACCACTCTTTTACTCTTTATAGCTGCATTTTTTTCTTTTTCAATTTCTCGAATTTCGTAGGGAGTTATTTCATTGCGTAATTCATTAGAAAATTTTGGACCTAGCCGCTCGCGAAGCTTACTCATTAGCGGATCTTGACTGGTGGCCACTCCGAAACTAAAACTCATTAGCCCAATAAAAGCATATCCGTCCAATGCACTAAAGGCCCGGGGCTTAATACCAAAAATTGTAAATTCTATTGGGAGCTTACCACTAGATTGGAATTGATTAACCCCATCGTAAAAAGCTTCCAATTCACTCCACATTTTTTGATCGAGTGTATGCCTTATTTTTTTGTGTTCAATCATCTCAAACATGCTTTGTCTTAGACCCAAAGTTCTAAATAATTTATCACTTTCAAGCATTCTATTGCCAAAGACTTCGGCCAATTCGCCGTTGCTCATCCTTCTTTGCATTTCCATTTGAAAAAGACGTTCACTGGCCACCACAAACCCCAATGCGCGCAGAGCATCTTTAGTCGTTTTGGCTTTTATATGTGGAATTCCAAATTGATCGCGAATAACTGATACGGAAGAGGTCAGGTTTTTTAGTGGTAGGTTACCATCCATTGGGGGAAGTGAGCTGCGTAAAAACAAGAGTGCATAAATAATGATGGCCAATGAGACTACAAAAAAGCCAATGAACCAATTCTTGAAAGATTTTTTATTACGAGATAAGTATTCCATGGGATAATCATAGAGATGAAAACAGCAAAATTCAATTCGCGCAGTACACTTATTGATGCAATTAGAGGGTTCACAATCATTTTAATGATTATTTTCCACTTTAGTTTCGATCTGAACAATTTTGGTTTTTTAAAAACTGATATTATTCACAGTCCATTTTGGTATGCATTCCCGCGCCTCATCGTTTTTCTTTTCCTTTTTGCAGTCGGTATGTCCTTGACCTTGGCCCATCATGATAAAATTCATTGGAAGGCATTTTGGAAGCGATTTTTAAAAATTTGTAGCTTCGCTCTCCTTATAAGTGTTGTCACTTATATATTGTTTCCAGAGAATTGGATTTATTTTGGAACGTTACACGCCATCGCGCTAATTTCTTTAATGTCACTCCCATTTTTAAAAAAACCAAAGCTCGCATTAGTGATTGCGCTGCTACTTTTTATTCCTTCAGTTTTTTTCGACAAAAATATTCCGTGGATCTCACTTGCTCATGGCTCTTGGGATTATATTTCACCATTTCCTTGGTTCGGAGCGAGCCTTCTGGGAATATTTGCTGCGCACAAAGGGCTGCATCTTATAAATGTTCCCCATAATCATCTGACAAGATCTCTGAACTTTTTAGGCAAACACTCCTTTTTTATTTATCTTACTCATCAGCCAATTTTATTTGGTGCAGTTTATCTTTTTAGTAAAGTGACGGCCCATTAATAAAATGTGTACAATTCCCTCATTAGTACAAGTCTAAGCACATGATAGGAATACTCATGAACCTGCTACCTAAAATCGATTGGGGTAAAATCGAGCGCTTTATTGGAAGTCTCAAATTTGCCGTTATAGTAATTTCCCTTTTTACCATTGGTATGATCATAGGAACTTTTTTAGAAAGTTATTATGGAACAGATTTTGCCAACAGGGCCGTGTATAAAACACCTGCCTTCATGATGATTCAATTTGGTATACTTCTTTCAATTATTTTTGCGGCCATCCTAAGATTACCTCCGAAAAAAAGACTTTATGGTTTTTATACTATTCACTCAGGGCTAATTATCATTGGAATGGGGTCACTTATTACCTATGTGGCCGGAGTCGATGGACAAATTACCTTGGCCCCAAATGAGCCCAATCGCCAGGTTATTTTAAGTAAAGATATTATCAAAATTACTTATCCTACCGAAGGAAAACAAATTACGAGCTTCCTGCCATTTTCGGCCTTTAAAACTAGTCTGAATGAAACTTACGATAATATTTCTATCAAAGAATATATTCCATTTGCTGAAGGAAAGTTTGCTTGGACTGATCCAATCAATAAATATCCGGCCGATGCTCAAATTCATTCATCTAAATATCATTTTAAAAATGCTTTTGCCGAGCAAGATTTAACCCTTTCAATTCATCCTGAGGCCGGACAAGAATTTCAATCGACACTGACTATGGGGCCGCTATCTTTTAATTATTATCCCGCAAGTCTCGCTCATTGTTTTGCTCAAAATAATCCTTCTAAAATAATTCTCTGGAACTCCGTTACAGCTGAATGTTTCACTCCTGAAGAGCGCCATTTAGTTATCAAAACAACAGGGGCCAATAATCGCTTTGTTGTTCTTCCTTATAATAATTCGTTTCTTACTTTTTTTCCTGATTTCTCACCATTTCCAATGGATACTAAACTTCAAACTGATGAAAAATCTATCATCAGAGCATTTTCAAAAAAACTTTTTGAAGAAAAACCAAATCTATTTTTATTTGGAAAACAAGCGGCCTGGTATTCAAAATCAGAAAATAAATGGGTGCTCAAAGATCTTGCACTCAAAGGAGCTTCGGTCACTCTTCCTTGGATGAATGCTGAAATTACTCTCACAGATCATCAAGATCGCCTTGTCCCTTTTAATATTCCAGAATCAACAATTCCCATTCAAAAAAATGGCTCTTTAATCAAAGGCGATATTCGAGCTGTTAGATTAGAAATATTAGGTAAAGAATATTGGGTTACCAACTACTCGCCTCTCTCATTATTAATTCAGGGAAAAAAAGTAGTGATTGAAGCCACTAAAGAAGCACTTACTCTACCGTTTGAATTAGCACTTA
>JAURXW010000101.1 GCA_030654205.1 Bacteriovorax sp. | reverse complement strand
AATCCTGAAGTTTTTGATCCACACCGATTTGATTCAATCGCGCCAGAAGATCTTGGAACAAAGTACCTGGCCTTCGGAGCTGGTCCACGCATATGCCTAGGAGAGGATTTGGCCATGATTCAACTTATTTTATCAGTTCGTTCTTTAATTTTAAATTATGAATTTGTAAATTTATCAGGAAAGATTGATTGTAATCCTCAAACGACTTTGATGCTTAAGCAGGATTTACTTATTAAATTTACTCCTCGATCAACTAATAAGAATTAAGGAATTAATTATGCCACGGTTGCCAACAAAAATTAGCTCCATTCCTTTTTTTGGAAGTGTTTTTGAATATGCCAAGGATCCTCTCAAGTATTATGAGCGCTTACAATCTCTAGAGAAGCCGATTGTCTATGATAAACTTTTTGGAAAATATTTTTATATTGTTTTCGATGGAAATCTTATTGATGAAATCTTTATAAAAAATAGTAAAAATTATGAAAAAAATAAATTTTTAAAATCATTTAGTGATTTTTTTGGCGAAGGCCTGTTAACTTCTGATGGGGCCAGATGGCGCCAAGATCGAAAGATAATTCAGCCAAGCTTTAATCGTAATAAAATTTCACTTTATTCTGAAAGAATGCTTGTCGAATCTCAATCGTTTATTAAAAAGCTTGATGGTAAATCTGAAATCAAGGTTATGCAAACGATGACTCAAATGACGTTGGGAATATTTTTAAACGCAGTTTTGGGTATTGAACTCGATGAAGAAATCTATCAATCTGTCTTGCAGACAACTACTGATTGTAATGAGTACTTGGCAAAAAGTTCAAATCCTTTGGGCTTTATGATTTCTAAACTGCCGACAAGTGATCGCCGTAAATACCTGGGCGGCATTAAATCTTTTGAAAAAATTATTTACAAAATAATTGATCAGAAAAAAATCGATATTAATAATGGAATTGAATCTAATGACCTAATAACTTCTCTCTTACGTTCCAGAGATGAAGAAGGAAATCCGCTTGATCTAGTTAATTTACGAGATCAAGTTATGACTTTTTTAGTGGCCGGCCATGAAACTTCGGCCTTAACTCTAAGTTTTGCTTTTCATGTTTTAGCTAGTAGATCAGATATACAAACAAAACTTTACAATGAACTCATTCTTGCTTTTCCCGATGGTAAAATTGATTTAAACCAGTTGAATGATGTTACTTACCTCAATCAATTTATTAATGAGACACTCCGCTATTATCCGACTTCATGGATGATTGGAAGAGATGCACTAGAAGAAGCAGTGGTAGGGGATTTTATCATTACTAAAGGGGCGATGGTAACCTTACCTATTTGGGCCATACATCGAAATGCTAAATATTACAATGAACCACTTATTTTTAATCCCGAACGCTGGACTAAAGACTTTGAAGCCCAACTACCCAAACATGCCTTTGTGCCGTTTGGTTACGGTCCTAGAGTTTGCATTGGCCAGGCCTTTGCGATGAATGAGTTTCGGATTAGTATAGCATCTATTTTACTAAACTATAAATTTACAATCATTGGACCATTAGAGCTTGAAGTGACAACGCTAATAATGGCCAGGCCCAAGCATGATTTTTTAGTAAGTGTTAAGCCCCGATCCTTTTTATAATCCTGTATTTTTTACAATGCCATAGCGACTTTTTTGAATCCTGTTAGACTATGGCAAAATATTTATCTCCGTAGTAGGATGTTATGCAAAATATCTCAGTCTATTTAAACCAAAGGGCCTCTAATTCTGCCATCGATTGGCAGGGGCAAATCAATAATGCGCTTTTTAGAAGTCATATTGAATATCAAAGCCCAAATAATTTAGAAGAGTTGTACGAACAATTAGATTTAGATATTATAAATAACGTAGATGCTGTTTTATCTGTTGGCGGTGATGGAACTGTTAATACAATCATACAACGGCTTGCCGGCACTGAAATAAGCCTTCTGGTCGTTCCTGGCGGTACTGCCAATGACTTTGCAATGGTCTTGGGCGCCAGCTCAAATATCAAGCGTATAACCCAAACCATTCGTCAAAATATTAAAAAGAAAATCGATCTAATAAGCATTAATGGAAAGTTTATGGCCACCAATGGTGGCCTGGGGTTTGCTTCTGAGGTTGCTCAGGAAATTAATGAACTTCGCATTAATTATCCACAGTTTAAAAAAGTAATGAAATTTTCTGGAAAAAGTATCTATTCAATTTTTTTGGCAAAAAAATTACTTAATCGTGAAATTAAAAATTATACTTTTAGCATAACTTCTAATGAATTTACAGAAACTCTTATTTCGCCACTTATTCTTGTGAATAATCAACCTGCGCTTGGAGGGGACTTTACAGTAGCCCCAGATACCAATCATCAGGATGGAAAATTTAATATCACAATATTCAAGCACCAAAGTCGTCTGGAATTAATCAGATGTATAATAAAAATTCTCAATGGTAATTATCCTTACAATGACAAAAATCTCGTTAGTTTTGAAACTGAATCGGTAAAGATTGAATTAATTGATAATCAATCAATTTGCTTTTTTGGAGATGGAGAGATTTTTGATCAAGGCAAAAACTGGAATATCAGATGTCATGCCAATTTTCTTTCTGTATTTTCTCCTCATAATCAAGAAGATCTTGTTAATATTTGCACGAAAGGCTCTTTGATGTAGAATAACTCATGAATATTTTTATCACAGGTGCTACGGGTTTTCTTGGTCAATATCTCGTTAGAGAACTGAGTTCAAAATGTGAAACTATTTATGTACTATCTCGCAATCCAAATTTTATGGGCTTCAAAGATTTAACTAATGTAAAAATAGTTACAGGAGACATCACTCATCTGGAAATTATTGAGGATGTAGAAATTAGAGATCTTGTAATATCCAAAAGCAATTTTCTTATTCATGCTGCGGCCCTTTATGATATTTCGGCCAGTCACTCCGATTGTTATTTACAAAATGTTGTTGGCACTCAGAATACGATTAGACTCGTAAAAAAAATGAAAAACTTACGGGCCTTTTATTATGTTTCAACGATCGCTGTCGGTGATGAGAATAATTTCTTCCTAGAGGAAAATCATTTTCCAATGCGTAAAGTATTTAATAATTTTTACTCTGAAACAAAATATTATGCAGAAAAAATTATTAGAGAGTCACGGCTAGGTATTGCAACTCGAATTATTCGTCCTGGTATTATAATAGGTAATTCCATTACGGGAAAAATGGATAAATTGGATGGGCCTTATTTTTTTATTGAGGCCATGAAGAAGTATTCAGTTTATTTAAAATCTATTCCATTCATACCGCTAAGTTTTAATCCCAGAACCAAAATTCCCCTTATTCCAGTTGATCATTGTGCTCGGTTTATCTCCTTGCTCATTGAAAGAGATTCTGGAATACCTGAGCTAAAAACTTACCATTTGATTTCTGATGAAATTCCTACTGTTGCCGAATTTTTAAATGATTTAAATCAAAAATTTGATATCAAGACTAAATATATTCCTGTTCCTAGAAATTTCTTTCTCACCTCTCTTTTAAGTTTATTGGGTATTCCTAAAGAACTAGTTC
>JAURXW010000339.1 GCA_030654205.1 Bacteriovorax sp. | reverse complement strand
ATCTTTGATTGTAACCCGAACTAAGTCTTTAATTTTGGTAATACTATCCGCTTGAACTTCTAGGTAAGAAATATCTAAATTCCAAACAACTCGAGCTATGGAAGGAATGGTGGATTCTTCAATTTGTTTTATTTTTTCATCAAGAGAATGAAGGTCTCGATTGAATTGGAAATAAAAATTTAAAATAATGATACTTAAAGTAATTAGAGAGCTTACAGCAACGACGGCAAGGATTAACTTGACCTTAATAGGACGAAATTTTTTTTCTTTTAATTTTTGCTCTGTCATGACGGAAAACTTGCCTCAAAATTTGTTTATCCATTCTGCTATAAATGGGATAAAAAAAGAAATATATAATTGCTAAAATATTAATATAAATTAAGGTTCCATTTGTTACTAAGTGAGCTAGATGATAGAGTTTTGGAGTCTAATTAGCATAATTAGTAGGTAATATCTGGTTTATAAAGTAAACCATAAGTTACTATCTAGTTTTAAATAATATGGAGATATTATGAATACACCAAATAAAACTACTACTTCGCTAAACTCTTCAGTGCCCAAAGTTGAGCAAGAATTACAAGAGCAACACGTTCATGGACCAAATTGTAACCATTCACACCAGCACCAGGCCTTAAGACCACAAATTCGGCAAGCACCAAAAGTTGGAAGAAATGATCCGTGTGTTTGTGGCAGCCAGAAAAAATTTAAAAAATGCTGTGGGCTCTAAAGGGTAGCGACTAGTGCTGTGGTCTCAGGACGAGTACGTCACACGGTGAATATTTGCATAAAAAATCAGTCATAGAGCTGGAAAATAATCCTGCAATCCCGTGCTTTCCTCGTGTCGCGACCACGACCATCTCGGCATTAACCTCTTTTAGGTAATCTTTGAGTGCAGCCTCTCTCGAATGAGAAAAAATACACTTTTTTATGACGAGTGTTTTTTCTGGTAAAGCTAAACTAGTTGCAATTTTATCCAAGGTTTGCATAATACTTTTTTCAATCTCCGGATATTGATCAGCAGAAGGGTAGGCCATAGCGGTTATTTCTGTTGTCGCAAATTGAATTTCAAAAACATGGACAATAAAAACTTGAGCGTGTTGAAGATCAATCTTGCTTGTTATAGACTTTAAAGTGTTATGTGTTTCAGGATTTAAACTAGCACAAATTACAATAGATTTCATATGACCTCCTAGATGAATTAATTTACACTAGCATGAGCTTTAAGAAGAGCCACCAAGTAGACTTTATTTTTTAGTATTCTTTTTTTCAATGTCTTAGGTACAAAAATCCTTATGAACTATAAAATAAAAAAAATATTACCGAAACGAACCAAAAATTCTAATAAAACGACCGGTGGAAAATCTCTTATTTTGGGAGGAGCTAAAGGCTTGTATGGTGCCGGTATTTTGTCCGCTTTAGCTGCAACTCGCACAGGGGCCGGATATACTCACTTAATGACTGATTTAGCAAAATTCCCATGGATAAAATATCCAGATTTTATTATTCATCCCATTAAGTTAAGTGAATTAAAAAATAAACAGAGTTTTTCAATCGGTATCGGTCCAGGCCTTGGAGTAAATGAAAAAAGTAAAAAAATTATTCAATATTTAATTAAAAACAATTTCAAAAATGTCGTGGTCGATGCTGATGCTCTTACAGTAATTGCTGCGTATGATATTTTTCCTTTGCCTGCCACTTGGATATTAACTCCACACGAAGGTGAACTAGCAAGATTATTAAAAACAACATCACTTTCAATTAAAAAAAATAGGCTTAAAGCAATTCAAGAAGCACAATTAAAATTTTCTTGTACCATACTTCTAAAAGGGGCGACTACATTGATCGCATCTCCAAATATTAAAAAAATATATTCTGTAAAAACGGGAACGCCTGCTCTCAGCAAAGCAGGCACAGGAGATGTTTTATTGGGAATGATTGTGGCACTTAGATCACAAGAATTGGATTCTCCTAGCGCCTGTTATGTTGCCAGTTATATACATGGAAAAGCTGCACAGCTATGGGAAAAAGAAGGTAATGATCAGTTAAGTTTGCGCCCAATAGATTTAATTGAGCGCTTACCAAAAATTATAAAAAAAATAAGAAATTCCCAAATAATTTAGTCGTTTCCTCTAATACAGCTTAAGCCAGAAAATTCTTTAATACCCACGGGCGAAGAAACTTGAAGGTTTGCCTTGAAGCTGTCACCAGGATTTCCAAAGCTAGAGTCTTTAATTATTAACTTAATAGTTGCGGCCGGAGATGCTGTATTTCCTGTAATCGTCGTATCAAAAGTAGAGGTAGCGCGTACATTTTGGGCCATTGAATTAAATCCATTTCCAACTATTTTCATTTCAATTGGTTCACCAGCGATATCAATAACAAAACCAGATCCACTGCAGTTATAAACAGAGGCAAAAGACAAAGTAGGCAATAAGGTCAAGGCCAATAAAATTTTTTTCATAATGATCTCCTAGAGCTGAATAGTGATAACGTTATTAATAATAGAAATATCTTTTGAAATTAAATTCTTTTTTAGAAAATACATCAATAGCTTAACCGAATTGAGTCCTAAAGGTAATTTAGTGTCAGTAACTGTAATACTTATTTGCTTATTTGCTTCATTAAGTGCCAAAGTGCCATAAATACTTATTCGGGCCTTAAGTCCTAAAAGTTTTGCTTCTGCCTGGGCCAACATTGCCCCATTGGAAGAACTTAATGCGATATTTTGTATTGAGCTGTCTTTTTGGTCAGGTTTAGTACTCTTAACTTCTGCAATTGAAATACGAGAATAGCTGATACAGTCTCGCAAAACTTGAAAAACATCTAAAAGATCTGTATCCACTTCTTTTTTACAGTTAATTAAAAGATTATTTATATAAGTAGTGGAAGTTGAATCAGAAAGCGCTCCATTATTAAGAGCAAAATATGCAAGTTTATCTTTAACCGTAATGTCTTTTATATCTAAATTGAAGTTTGATTTTGACACTTTATCCACAATGCTTGCCTTTAATGGGGCAATCTTCAATCTATTTAAACAAGTTTTTTTAAGTTTATTAAAATCAAGGCTTTTCAAATCTTCGTCTTTTGCACAATTTAAATTTACATTAGTTGCGTTGATAAAATAAGAGTTATTACTGACACTTTTTGCAGATATCAAGTTGGCGCTAAGTTGAGTTTTTCTTAAATCAAAACTTTTGACTTGAGCTTGAAGAAAAGTTTTTTCCCCTTTATCAATACCTTCATACTCTAGTGCGGCTGCTTCGTTATTTGGGGCATAGTTTCCATTAAGAGTTAAAAAATTAAAGCAGCTAGCAATCATATCACTTGTAGGAGTTGTGGTGTTTGCATTATTTTCAGCTGCAGTTGCGCTCTGGCAATATAATCTAAAAGTTTTAAGCTTTACATTTGAGTCGGGATTAATAAAACTAAAGAATTCACCAGAAAGGTTCAATTGGTTATCGTCTAAAATAAGTTTTGAATTTTTAAGTTCTGTTTGATTTATAGTATTAAGAGCACTATTGCTTTCTAAAGCAAAACCATAACTACCAAACTGTGTGGTAAAACCCAAAAAAGTAGGTCTCACAAAAATTTGAGAATCGAAATAATTATTCACATTATTTATATTAAGAACAATTCCATTATTATTTACATTCGCGGATTTGAAAACTAGAACTCCGGCCTTACCAACCCCTTTTGAGGGCTTTTGAAATGTTAATTTATCAATCGAGACATCGACTGAAAGTTTAGTTTCGGCCATTGATATGGAAGAAAATAATGCTAAAAAAATGATGAAAGCTCTCTTCATGCAAATAACCTTTTGTTAAGCATTAATTCCTGTATTTGATATATTAATGAATTTAGCAGATTATCCAAGAATATTGAGAATCATGAAGTTTTTACATAATTATTATACTGTTCAATTTTTGGTCAATAGGAATTTTAATATATTTAACGAAGATAAGTTTTTATCATGGCATGTAATATGTTTTTACGAGTCAACTAAATGTGCATTAACTATTGGAAATTAAATGAAATCTTACCTGGCAATGGGTCTGTCTTTGTTATGCATATAATACCAGCAAATTTAATCCTAAAATTGAAGGTTTACTACTGATGATTAGAAAAAAACTCTAATCGAAAATTTTATAATATTAGTTTTTTTGCATACTGTGCAAGCCCGTTCACAACAGATTGATAGATATTGTATTCTATAAGTTTCTCTTTTCCAAAAATTGTACTCAATGTTTCTCGTATTTTTGGGAGCTGAGAAGTTCCACCAGTTAGGCAAACCTGGTCGATATCTTGAGCATTTAATCCTGATTGTTCAAATACTTCCATCATGCAATTTATTATGTCGTCTATGGTTGGAGTAATACTTTCTTGGTAGTCAGCTCTCGTTATCGCTTCTTGAATATCAATTCCTGGATAGTGATAGTCAAACTGAGTGCTGATATTTTTTCCAAGTCTTATTTTTGCTTTTTCAATTTCGTC
>JAURXW010000096.1 GCA_030654205.1 Bacteriovorax sp. | reverse complement strand
CATATCTATTACCTTATTTTTGGTGCCCTTAAACACAATTATATTTCCTAATAATCCAATCGGGTATATTGGTCTTTTTATATTTGCATTGGCCTATATAAATGGCTGTAACCTTATAGATGGTCTAGATACTATTTTTGTTAAAATAGGTAGTGCAACATCACTGGCTTTTTTGGCAATTTCATATCATTATCAGTCTTTACCATCAATGATGTTTTCCACTTTGATTATCGCATCGTTAGTATCATTTTATTACTACAATAAAGAACCGGCTAAAATATATGCTGGAGAAATTGGTGGAAGTCTTTTAGGTATGCTCTTGTTTATTCAAGCTAATTTTTTAATAGAAAAATTTAATTCAATAAATCATCAGGACAATTTACCTACCAAATTAATAGCGACAATATTAATTGTCAGCATATACCCTTTAGCAGAGTTAGGGATAACTTTTACAAGAAGAATTATTTTTAAGAAATCGCCATTCAGAGGTGACCAACTTCATCTTCATCATATCATTAAGGCCAAATACAATTTAAAAGCATCTCAAATAGCCAACCTGCTTACAATAATTTATCTATCAACGGAGCTCATAAGCTACATCGTATCAACAATAGCTACTCAATCGATAGCATTGTACAGCTCAGTTGCAACTATCAGCACAACATACAGTATAATTTGTTTTAAATATTGGAAAAAATCTAATTCGAAAACTCATTTAAATGATATTTTTATGAATTTGAATGAGAAACCGATATATATCGTAGATGGAAAGGATATTGATTCACTTTATCTAAAACAGCAGGTTGCTAGCATCAAAGCCAAAACAAACATTGCTGCTTAATTTTTAAAAGCATAATAAAATATTTTAAAACTTTTTATTATTCGTCGAAAACGAAAAAAGTTTGGTTCAACTAATAATCTAAAAACTCCTTCAAGTCCAATTTTCTGGATGAGTTTAGGCGCTCTTTTTATTTTACCTGAAACAAATTCAAAAGTACCACCAGATCCTACAGCTACTTGAACATTTAGATGTTTCAGAAGATCCAAATTGTCAGAAATCCAATTCTCTTGTTTGCCGGCACCAAATCCTACAAATAAATAATCTGGTGAAAATAATTTTATTTTCTGATTAATCAATTCATTTAATTCTTCAGAGAATGGATATGGTGAAAAGGTGGGTGAAAAACCTGATATTTCCAAATTGGGGTATAATTTTTTAATTTTTTGCTGTGATAAAAAATTGCTCTCCTCTAAACCGCCTAAAAGAAAAATTTTTCTTTTTGATCTATTTGCTAATTCACAAATATCATAAACAAGGTCAGAACCAGAAATTTTTTCAATTTTAGCTTTAGGATTCAAAATCTTAGCTAAAACAAAAGGAATTTGTCCATCAAAAGTAAAACTTGCTTTAGTTAAAAGATTTTGAAAAAAAATTTCTTCATTATACTTAACAATAATCTCTGAATTTGCAGTAACAACAAATAAAGTTTCAACATGATCTTTAATAATATCACTACGACTTAATAAATTAAATTTTATGGATGCAAAATTAATCATGATTTATCGCCTTATTGATTTTACTTAAGACACTTTCCCAAGAATACAGCTCCAAAGCTTTACGTCTTGAACTAATTGACACTTTTTTCCATGTAGAATCATTAGTTAATAATTCCGAAATATACTTAACTTGCACCTCTGCGGAGTTTGAAAAATATATATCAACTTCATTATTTAAAACTAAACCTTCAACCCCTATTGCGGTGGTTACTGTTGGAATTCCTCTATAGAGAGCATTTATTACTTTAACTTTAATTCCACTACCAAAATTTAAAGGTGCCACGAAAACTCTTGAACTATCATAATGAGGCTTGAGATCATCGACAAAACCGTACCATATTATTTGATTATCATCGGCCCAACTAGAAAACAAGTTTGGATCATTGTCTTTGCCAATAATTTTAAATATTAGTTTAGGAAAATTACTTTTTAAGTGAGGCCAAATATTTTTTAAAAACCAAACCAAACCATCCCTATTGGCTTCCCAAGTCAGTGTTCCAACGTACAAGATAGAAAAATCAGTCTCATTAAATTGTAGTGTTGGTTCGTTTAGTAAGTATTCTTCTCCAAGATGCAAGGTTTCAATAAAATTAATTTCACGAGTACTAATTTTAGTTAAAATCTCTATATCGTTAGGTGAAGCAAAGACCGTTGTTGCTTTTTGAATAATCATTCTTTCGTAATTTTTTATTCTTTTGGCCTCGAGCTTTATAACTATTTTTTTTATAATATTTGATTGAGTCTCTGAATACCTTTCCCACATAATAAATTCTGCATTATGTTGATGTAAAAAAATTTCTTTAGTCCAGTCTTGAGGAACATATTGAAACATTAAAAAATGGTCAATAAAAATTAGGTCACATTCTTCTGAACGCAACTTACAAGTATTTATAAATTCTTCAGATAAATTTCTAAAAACACTTAGAGGTAGTCGTTGTATTAAGCTTTTAATAAAATTTAATCCAGATCGTTCAATATCCAAAACTTTATAGAAAAACTTTACTTTTGTTTTTTCATGAAAATCATGCAAGTCTTTTCTTACAATTTCAGATTCATTTTTAACAAAAAAACCAACTTCAATATCATGATCGCTTGAAAGATATTCGATCAGTTTCAAAGTTTTAATTAGACCTCCACTTACGGCCGGATAAGGGAGCTGTGGGGTAAGAAATAATATTTTCATAAAGACAAAAATTCCTTTTCGTTAACTTGATCTATAATAAGGAATGAAGAAATCACAAAAGCATACAAATATATATTCTTGGGCATAAAAAAAACATTTCCTCCTTTATAATTCAACAAAACAAAAGAAAGTACGAGGATAACAAGCCCTTTATGTTTTAAAATAAAATCCTTAAAAAGGAAAAAAACCAAATACAAATAAGCAAGTAGACCATAAATCCCATAACGATATATTTCTTGTGGATAAAATCCATCTGTATAGAGACCACTTGCTGAAGTTTCATGTAGGTCATATTCATGATTGGGAATAAATAATTTTTCCGGATTTTGAGATAGATATTCAAAAAAGTTTTGATTCCAATTCTGCATAACAA
>JAURXW010000095.1 GCA_030654205.1 Bacteriovorax sp. | reverse complement strand
CGATAGGTATACTCACTACAACGTCCGGTGCCTGCCCCTTCATGTTTTACATCCAAAAAAAGACAGTGATTTTTATCATGAAGTCGCGCTTTTTCTAAAACATTTTCGGCAGTTCCGCTCGCAACAAGATGAAGTGCCATTGGTAATAACTCGTAAGGAGAGCAAGCGATATCGGCCTTATAACAACACTTAGCACAGTCAGTAGGACAGGCTAAACCAGTACTTTGCTGAAATTGACTAAAAACCTTAGAAACTTCAATTAATTTTTCTTGTATGGCGTTTGATAATTCAGCATTTTTCATATTAAATAATTTTATTCAATCGAAGATATTCTTCAAAAACAACTAAAAAATCTTCAATATCTTTGGGATAAATGGCCCCAATATTAGAAAGTCTAAAAGTATTTATATTGCCAACTTTTCCAGGATATATTGTAAATCCACGTTCAAATAAATAATCATGCATTTCATTAAATGAGTAAGCAGCAGAGCTGGGATCCATAATTGCAGTCAACAATTTAGCGTGATGCTTTTCTTCTATAAGGAACTCAAAACCTAGTTCCTGTACTTTATTCTTCATTATTTCGTACATAGATGCATAACGAGCGAATCGATTTTCTGGGCCTTCTTCAAAGTACTCGGTAATAGCTTGTCTTAATGCATAGAGAGTTTGGACTGGTGGAGTGAACAAAAACTGCTTATTTTTTTCTAAGTAAAGATGATTTTCAAGAAGATTAAAATAAAAATTTCGAGGTTTAATTTCTTTAGTTTTAAGAAGAGATTTTAGATTGGCTATTACGTAGCTAATCCCCGCCATTCCTTGAATACATTTATTAGAAGATGAAACAAGATAGTGAATATTGTCTTGTTCTACATTTATCATCATCCCGGCAAAAGATGACATAGCATCAACAATTGTTTCGACTTGATATTTAGCTGCAAGGGCTGAAAGTTCACTAAGTGGATTTAAAATTCCAACAGTTGTTTCGTGATGAATAAAGGCCAAATGTGAAATTTCGTTTTGATGATTTTTCAACAGTTCTTCAACTATTTTCAAATCGAGCGGATAACCCCAATCCTGATTATAATCAACATGACCGATACCATAGGCATTACAAATTTTTTGCATTCGTTCGCCGTAAGCACCATTATTTAAAATTAATACTTTTTTCTCATGAGGAACAACTGAAGTTAAACAGGCTTCAACTCCCCCGGTTCCCGACGAAGTTAGCATTACACAAGTGTGATTTTTTTCACCGTAAGCGGCCCGTATTAAATCATTGCGAACAGAAAGAGTTAATTCACCAAACTCCAACTCTCGTGGGCATATGTCTGGGACGACCATTGCATTTTTAACTGTATCAGTCGTTGTCGCGGGCCCTGGATTAAGAAGAATATTTCGTTTAACATGTTTCATAAAAACCCCATCAAAATGAATTACCAGATATGTACTCGTTGATCATCTTTTAAAATTAAAGGATCAGTGTCCTTGCAATCAAAAGCTTCTTTGAATGCAGCAAAATGCTTAACAACTTCGTTAACTCTTGCCACACCTAGTGAATGTGGGTCTGATTTTAATCGCAATTCTCTCACCCCTGGAAGCTGCACTTCACACCATGATCGGGCATAATTTAAAAAGAATTTTTTCTTTAATTTTTTTAATTGGTCTTCGGGAATCAAATTAGTATCTAAAAAAGCCGCATCGTAAGCAGAAGTTAAACCTACTAAATCTCCAATATTTTCGCCTAAAGTATACTCGCCATTCATTCCGGCCTTAGAATATTGATCAATTAAAGACCTTGTTAGTTCTTTAAATTTTTTCAAATCATTATCCGACATCCAATTTCGAAGCTTACCATCGGCGTCGTACTTTGAACCTTGATCATCAATAGCATGACCAAGTTCGTGCCCTACAACCATGCCAACTCCCGCAAGATTTTCAATATCAGAATTTTTTTGATCGTAAAATGGATACTGTAATATTCCCTGAAGCATTGTAAATTGATTATATGAAGGTTGATAAAAAGCATTAACTTCTAGAGGCTCAACACCCTCCCATGATCTAATATCCTTAAGTTCGCTGAAATATTTAAACTCTCTATCATCGGAAATATCATTTCGTTTATCAATATTGGCCAAATAAGTATTTTTTCCATACTCAGCAATCGGAAGGAATTTCCACTCTTCAAAGCTTTGAGGAGAAACTAAACGCATAAATGATGTTGATATTTTTCTTTCTGCTTCTTTTTTAGCGGCAGCAGATAGCCAAGTGTTTTTTGCCAGGGAAGCTAAGATACTAGTTTTAATTTTTGCTACGAGCTCAGCCACTTTTTCAGAAGAGAAATTTGGAAACATTTTTGGTAAAACCAAATAATCAAACTCAGCTCCAAAATTATGCATTGTTAAACTTGTACATTCTTCGTCTAGTTCCGATCGTTTATTTTTTCCACCTAAAAACTTATTAGTGAACATAAACGCTTCATCATAATAAAGTGGGTAACCTTGATCTAGTTTACCTTTTAATTCGTAAAACAATTGTATAGTTTTAAGATCTTCCAAAGAATATGTCTTAGCAATCTTGCTTAAAAAAGGCAGTGTCTTAGGATTCATATTTCTAATAAGTGTATTTTCAGGAACTTGATCAAGAAAACTTTTAAGCTCTAAATTGGCAAACTTTTTTAATAAAATTTTCTTAGAAATAAATCTTCTTTGAGAATAAGCAATTCGGGCTTCAACAGGAAAAAAACGATTATCTTGTTGGTCAAGTTCATACTTTATTACAACTTGAGCTCTTTGTTTAGGATGATCCTTCCCGATAGTCGTAAAATAATCTGTGATTAAAACAGTTAGTGCCTTTATTAATTCCGGATTTTTTGCATAACTTTTTTCTGGTAAATAAGAATAGCCCACGCCCAACATTAGATCTGATCTTCGAGAGTCATCAAAATTATCACTTGTTGAATAACCAATTATCCCATTTTTCCCACTATGAATTTTTAAGGCCTGGGCCTTAAACCAATCTTTTTTCGTATGAATTTTTTTTTGCTCTTCGATTAACTTTTGAATTTCACTCGTTTCTTCTTTTGCTCTTGAGTCTTTATCCATGCAAGAAATATAAAAATTCTTTATTTGACTAGCAACACCAGAATCTTTTTCATTGAGTGGTTGATCTTTAGATATAAGATCTTTTAAGTAATTTTTCTTAAATTCAAGAATACGTTCCGAAGAATCATTAAAAGCAAATGTGTGCTTTTTACGATCTGCTCGTAATTTAAAACTTTCAATCGTTTTTGAACAAGCATGCTCATAAAGATTCTCACAAGGATTGATTTGATCGTTAAGTGGAAACTCTCTTTTAAGTGGAATTTCACTTGAAGCTCCAAATAAACTGGTGCTTCCTAACAAGGTTGCAAACAAGGCAATTTGAATAATCATATTGAGTCCTAGCAAGAATTTGATAATCGTTACGCCATTAATTCTAACTCAAGAAAATAACAATCAACAGTTGAAAAAAAGATCAATTATTAAGATTAAATTTAGCGGGTATTAATTTGAAAAAAAGCAGCAAAATTACTTTTGCTGCTTTGAGTGATATTTATTATTTAGATTGAATAAATTCTGCAAAACGCACACTGACTTCGGCAGGAGTCACTTTTGGTCTCCCCAGTTTCTCAGGTGATCCTTTTTGAGTTTTTAAGTGAATAAAAGTTGAAGCGGAATTACTCTTTACTTCACCTAGAATATTTTTAAAAGTTTCCAACAAATCAGTTGAGTACACTTGCTCATAACCAAAGGCACGAGCAATCGCACCAAAAGAAATTCCTCCAGTAACTGTTCCTTGACCGCCCGTTGAATCATGGGCTTCATTATCAATCAGAATATGGAGAAGATTTTTGGGCCGGTAAGCACCAACCGTGGCCATTGTTCCAGTTCGCATTAAAAGAGCACCATCCCCATCAATCACGACAACTTTTAAATTTGGTTTTGTAAGCGCTATACCTAGTCCAAAAGCCAGAGCGCACCCCATTGAACCAACCATGTAAAATTGATTTTTTGTGTCTCCTACTTCATATAATTCTCTTCCAGTTTTCCCTGTAGTCGCAATAACTGCAACTTCAGAACCTAATTCACTTTGTACAACTTCTAAAACAGGTGTTCTGGTTGTGCGTTCTTTATAATCAAGCTCAAAAGAATCTGAGTGATTTATTGAAAAAGATTTTTTTGAAACTAAAGGTTTTTTTTGAAGTTTCCAATCACTCACATCGTCTTTTCTCATGATAAAAACAAATGGCTGATTCGTTTTTTTCATATATTCATCGGCAAGTTTTAAAGCATCCGTTACTTCTGAGTCTTCTCTTGGAAAAAAAGCCCATTTCAATCTCATCGTCTCAAGCATTTCAATTGTAATTTGGCCCATTAATTCATGTTGAGGTTCATCATGTGCTCCGCCTGGTTCCCCACGCAAAGTTGTGATTACCATGATGGGCAAATTAAAAGTATAAGTTAAAGATGTCAGTGGATTAACTGCATTTCCCAAACCTGAGTTTTGAAACATTACAACAGCACGTTTTCCTGCGATTGTTGCACCAGCTGCAATAGCAACGGCTTCGCCTTCATTTACACTATCAATAAAATCAAAACCATCTGTATCTATAACGTAATTAATAAATGGTTTTAGGTAAGAACAAGGTGTTCCCGTAAAAAAATTAAAACCCAGCTCGCGGGCCGGAGTTAAAAACTTATCCGCTGATATCATAAGACCTCTTTAAATTAAAATTTTTGTCCACGTGAGACATCGGCATAATTGTCGACATCAAGCCAGTGACCATCGATATACATTACATTGATTTTTACTTTTTTCTCTAAAAGTTTATTCATAAGATCTGGAAGTTTTAATTTAGTAAACTCAGCTGTTGTTGAAAGTTCCGTCAAGGCTTTTGACAAAACTTCTGATCCAACTTTATTAGTTTTAATTAAACCGATCCACTCTCCTTGAACTTCTTTTAAATCACTCATTTTTCCAAATGAAATACCACGTAACTCGGCAGAAGCTTCATTATAAACAGTCGAATGAGGACGCGAGCAATGAACAAAATCTCCCGTATAGCTTGGGTCACGTTCATTGACTTGTGCATCGACAACAATTGTAATATCTCCTTTTTCTTCTAATAAGCGAGAAAGAATATATTTTCTATAAAGAATATCTCCATATGAAATAACTGTGTGATCAACAATTTCTTTTTTAGCCAAAAACAATGATGATAGTTCACTATTATTTTCATAGTTATCATTGTCGATGTATTTAATATTTTGAAACTTAAATGCTTCTTTCTTATAACCACAAACAATCGAAATATCTTTGATGTCATGTTCATAAAAATTATTGATTGATTGTTCGATTAATGGTTTTCCATTAATATCAATCAATACTTTAGGACGGTCCTCAGTTAATTCTTTTAACTCTGCTCCTCTTGAAGCAGCTAGGAAAATTGCACGTGGTTTATCTGCATCGGCAACAGTTAAATATAATTTTTCAGCTAATTCAAGTTCGCTATCATTTTGTAGACGGAAAATTTCTTTTACAGAAACTACTTTATCTTCAATATTAATAAGGGACTGCTCTTTAAAAATAGTTTCGGTTGTTTTTTGCATAGCTGAGATTGCCGAACGCATTTGGTGGTTGGCCCAAATACAGACAGAAATATTAGCTTCTCTAAAAACATTAGTAGGTGTTGAGTAATATTTAGTTGGAACAATAACAACTGGACAAGTTTTGCTTCTTTCTCCCCATTCTTTCATGAAAGCTAAAATTTCATCTGCTTTTGAAATTTTTGAATGCATTAAAATTCCATTGGCCCCGGCCAGTCTATAAGCGTCGGCTCGTTTGAGAGCTTCTCCCATTCCCCAACCTGCAATTAGTGCTTCAACGCGTGCAATGATATTGAA
>JAURXW010000089.1 GCA_030654205.1 Bacteriovorax sp. | reverse complement strand
CAGCAAAACTTCCCAATCAAAACTGGTGAGACAGCATTTCTCTTTTTGCAACATTTCATCAAAATCCTAAAGGCTGGTGGAAGTGCGGGTATCGTAATTAAAAATACTTTCCTCTCGAATACGGATAACGCTTCGGTTGCTCTCCGCAAACACTTGCTGGAAAGCTGCGACCTACACACGGTGCTTGATTTGCCGGGTGGGACTTTCACTGGTGCGGGAGTGAAAACTGTGATTTTGTTTTTCACGAAAGGCTCACCGACCAAGAAGGTTTGGTATTACCAGTTGAATCTTGATCGCAACCTCGGCAAGACGAATCCTCTGAATGAAAAAGATTTAGCGGAGTTTGTGGAACTACAAAAGAAAAAGGCGGACTCGCCTAATTCGTGGAGTGTGGACACCGCGGATGTGGACAAGAAAACTTTTGATCTCTCGGTGAAGAATCCAAACATGAATAACGAGGTAGTTTCGCGAGAGCCGAAGGAAATTTTGGCGGAAATGAAAAGTCTGGACAAAGAGGCAGCGGAGATTCTCGCTGACATAAAAAATAATTTTTAACCTTTTAGCCATGAAATACTCGAAATTCACCATTAAAAATTTTAAGGGCATCGACAAGGTGGAGATTGACTTATCCAACAACAGGGTAATCACCCTGGTCGGATTAAACGAGAGTGGCAAGACAACGATTATGGAGGCTATTAACTTGTTTTATAAAATGCTTAAGGGTGACGAGCCAAATGAAAGTGAGTTAAAGATATTCAGACCTAAAGGTGCTGGTTTTTCAGGAGATATTGAAATAAGTGGCGAGCTATTATTTGAGGAAGACGACAGGCAAAGGATAAATATTTTTTGGAAAAAAAACTTAAACAAAAAAACGAACCTTAAAATACCAGAAGAATTTTCTTATACATACAAGTTCAGGTTTAATGTGGACAACTATCAAAAAACAGAACGAACTTGTGGTTTTTACGTTAAGGCAGAAACAGCAAAAAAATATTTAGTAACAGCTAATAATCCAGATTGGGTAAAATTAATAACTTTCATAAAAGGATTTATTATTCCAGAAATTTTATATTACGATGATTTTATTTTTGAAATTCCTAAACAAATCCAATTCGTTAAAGAGGGTGCGCCAGAAGGAACTGTTATAGATACCAAAAATGAGAAGACGAACCAAACATGGCAATTAGTTATGGACGATATTTTAAAATCAACTAATTCTAATTTTAATTCTTTTCAAGAAAGGGTTGTTGATAACTGGGACGATGATCAAAGTCTGTCAAAGCAACATCTGTCAGAAATGGAAGGTGCATTAAATAAAATCATAACTAGTCGATGGAAAGAGCTTTTTGTTGAAACAGGAAAAAAACTTAACTTCGAAAGAATTCAGTTGAACTGTGTCCCTGATGGAAATTTTCTCAATGTATCTTTTGATGTCATCACGACCACTCATAAAAATTTTAGAATTGATGAGCGTAGTAAAGGGTGCAAATGGTTTTTTTCTTTTCTCTTATTCACTGAATTCAGAAAAAACAGAACGAAGAATATTCTATTTTTATTAGATGAACCTGCTTCAAATCTACATTCGTCTGCTCAAATAAAAATTTTAGATGCTTTAGCAGAGCTATCTAAAGATGCATTGGTAATCTATGCAACTCACAGCCACCATCTAATAAAAATAGATTGGCTTTCTGGAGCATACATAATAATTAATGAAGTGCTTGAAGACGCTTTGGATGGCAGCATGACTTTCCCAGACAAAGCTAACATCATTGCTAAAAAATACTTTACATATGTAGGCGATGGATCTGGAGACGACAAGGTTTCATATTTTCAACCAATTCTAGACGCACTCGACTATACACCAAGCAATGTTGAGCCAATACCTAATATCTGTATTTTAGAGGGAAAGAACGACTGGTATACATTTAAATATTTTCAAGAAGTAATTTTGAAAGATAAGAAAAAATATAATTTTTATCCTGGTGCTGGTGTTACTAAGCTGTGGGATATTATTAGGCTTTACTTATCTTGGGGAAAAGATTTCATAGCAATAGTAGATGGTGATACTGAAGGTGAGGATGCAAAAACTGCCTACATTGAAGAATTCGGCGACTTTATTAAAGATGGAATATTTACCCTAAAAGATATTTTAGGTGTTGCAGGTGCAACGGAGAAACTAATTTCCGACAATGATAAGAAGAATATTTGTAGTGCTGCTTTCGGTAGCCAATCCTCAATAGGCAAAAAAGTCCTCAATCAAGCTATCAATAAATTATTAATAGAGAAAAGGAGTGTCTCTATTTCTAAAGCGACAAAAGATAATTTCAAAAAGTTGTTTAAATTCATTCGAGAAAAACAGAAGTAATTTTATGCATACTGCTCACTATCCCGACTGGCAAACAAAAAATCTCGGCGAGGTTTGTGATATTGAAAAAGTGCAACATAAAACAGGCAATAATTTGCCTTATGTAGGCATGGAAGATATTGAATCAAATACAGGCAGGCTCATAGGCTCAACCAAAATAAAGTCTGTTCTCAGCTCAACTTTTTATTTTACGTCAAGTCATGTTTTGTACGGAAGACTTTGTGGGTACTTAAATAAAGTTGCTTTGCCAAATTTTAAAGGACACTGCTCAACAGAAATCTTTCCGATTAAGCCTCTTCCTCGAACTGACAAGAAGTTTTTATTTTATTGGTTATCTTTCGATGAAACTGTAAAAAAAATAAATAAAACCTGCACGGGCACAAGAATGCCTCGTGCAAATATGAAAGAGGTTTTGAATTTTGAATTTCCACTTCCACCTCTCCCCGAACAAAAACGCATCGTCAAAATTCTCGATGAGACTTTCGAGAATGTAGCGAGAGCAAAAGCCAATGCTGAGAAAAATCTACGAAATTCCAAAGAGCTTTTCGAATCATATTTGCAGAGTGTTTTTACAAGTAGTGGCGATGGCTGGGAAGAGAAAAAAGTTGACGCGATATGTTCTGTTGAATATGGATATACTGAAAAAGCTAAAAATAAAGGGGATTATAGATTTATAAGAATCACTGACACAAATGAAAATGGCTTACTGATGCAAGAAAATAAAATGTACATCGACTCTTTTAGAGAGGTTGATAAGTATATTTTGAGTGATGGAGACTTGTTAATGGCTCGAACAGGTGCTTCTGCTGGAAATGTTTTATTATTCGAAAGTAATGAAGAATCAGTGTTCGCATCATATCTAATCAGAATGAAATTCGAAAAGGAAGTTTCCAGCAAGCTGTATTGGTATTTTTCAAAATCTAAACTTTACTGGGATCAAGTTAGACAATTGTCTGCTGGCTCAGCCCAACCTCAATTTAATGGCGGCGCATTAAAGCAGATTGTTTTCCTCTTTCCAAAATCTCTCAAAACCCAAAAACAAATCGTCACCCGCCTCAATGCACTTTCCGCCCAAACTAAAAAACTCGAAAACATTTACCAGCACAAAATCGACAACCTCGACGAACTCAAAAAATCTATTCTTGCTCAGGCTTTTGCTGGTAAGCTTTAATCTTTTAGAACCTAAACAATGAATGAAGCAGAAACCCGTGCCGAATACATCGATCCGGCTCTCGCCATCTCAGGCTGGGGCGTGATAGCGGAGAGCAAAATTTTGCGCGAGTTTCGTTTTACTGACGGCAAAATTGGCATAGGTGGAGAACGCGGCAAGCCCGATATTGCCGATTACATCCTCGTGCATCGCGGCGTGAAGCTTGCCGTCATCGAAGCTAAACGCTGCGACCTCGCGGCGACCGAAGGAACTGGACAAGCTAAAAAATACGCTGAAAAATTAGGAATCGATTTTACTTACTCCACCAACGGCAAAGAGATTTACCAAATTTCGATGTCGACCGGCAAGGAAGAATTCGTCACGAGTTTCCCGACACCAGATGAATTGTGGCAACGCGCACATTCAGTCGAAAATGAATGGAAAGAAAAGTTTACAGCCGTGCCTTTCGAGGATATCAACGGCACTAAACCGATCCGTTATTATCAAGAGCTTGCCGTGAATCACGCACTCGACGCCATCGCCGAAGAAAAAGACCGCATCTTGCTCACGCTCGCGACTGGCACGGGAAAAACTTTTATTGCTTTTCAAATCGCCTGGAAACTTTTTCACACTCGTTGGAATCTTCGCAGAGATGGGACGAGACGACCGCGCATTCTTTTCCTCGCTGACCGCAATATTCTCGCCGACCAAGCTTTCAACTCCTTCTCGGCTTTTGCGGAAGATGCGCTCGTGCGTATCAAACCGAGCGAAATCAAAAAGAAAGGTAGCGTGCAAACTAACGGCAATATTTTCTTCACGATCTTTCAGACTTTCATGAGTGGGAAAGATGGCACACCGTATTTCGGCGAGTATCCGCCGGACTTTTTCGATCTCATCTTCATCGACGAGTGTCACCGCGGTGGGGCGAATGACGAAGGCAATTGGCGTGGCATTCTCGAATACTTCGCTCCCGCTGTCCAAATTGGCATGACTGCGACGCCGAAGCGCAAGGACAATGTCGACACCTATGAATATTTTGGCAAACCAGTTTACATTTATTCCTTAAGAGAAGGAATCAATGACGGTTTTCTCACACCTTTCAAAGTCCGGCGCGTGCAAACCACGCTCGATGATTATATTTACACTTCCGATGATGAAATTATCGAGGGTGAAATCGAAGAGGGTCGGATTTACGAAGAGCCTGATTTTAACCGCATTATTGAAATTAAAGCGCGTGAAGAAAAACGCGTCAAAATTATTCTCGAAGAGATTGATCAAAATGAGAAAACGATTATTTTTTGCGCGACACAAGATCATGCGCTGGCGATTCGTGACCTCGTCAACCAACACAAAAAAAGCAAAGACCCTCACTACTGTGAGCGTGTGACAGCAAACGACGGCTTGATTGGCGAGCAACACCTACGAGATTTCCAGGACAATGAGAAAACTATTCCAACTATTCTTACGACTTCGCAAAAACTCTCGACTGGTGTGGACGCCCGCAATGTCCGCAACATCGTTTTGCTACGCCCCGTGAATTCGATGATTGAATTCAAACAAATAGTTGGTCGTGGCACACGACTTTTCGACGGCAAAGATTATTTCACGATTTACGACTTCGTCGACGCTTACCACCACTTTGCTGATCCCGAGTGGGACGGCGAGCCGATTGAAGAGGTCACCGAAAAGCGCGAACCGAAAAAAGAAGATGACGAAATGAAACAACCCGATGAAATCATAGAGAAAGAACCGACTGAAAGAAAAAAGAAAATTAAAATTAAATTG
>JAURXW010000080.1 GCA_030654205.1 Bacteriovorax sp. | reverse complement strand
AAATTTATTTTTTAAAACCCCAGACATTTATGAATTTGTCAGGTGAAAGTGTCCAGCCAATGATGGTATTTTTTAAGATCCCTCTTGAAAACATATTAGTCATTCACGACGAGCTAGATTTGCCATTTGGAACTATTGCCTTTAAGAAGGGCGGGGGCCTCGCTGGCCACAACGGATTGAAATCAATAGCTGAAAAGCTAAGTTCTCAGGAATTTAAACGCGTCAGAGTTGGAATAGGGCGTCCAATTCACGGCGATGTTTCCAATTGGGTTCTCTCGGGGTATACCGGAGAGGACAAAGAATTTTTTGTACCATTTTTAAAAGGTACGGCGGCAGCACTCGAAGAGTATATTAAATTAGGTTTTGATAAGGCCGCGACTGTATATAGTAAGAAGAAAATAGTTTAGGATTTTTTTAAATAAAAGGAAAAGCAAATGGCATTGAATTGTGGAATCGTAGGTCTTCCAAACGTAGGTAAATCAACAATCTTTTCAGCGATCACTTCAGCTCCGGCCGAAGCGGCTAATTATCCATTTTGTACGATTGAACCAAATGTTGGAATTGTTGCAGTATCAGATCCACGTATGCAAAAAATTGCAGATATAATTGGACCGGAAAAACTTATTCCAACTTCGGTTGAATTTGTAGATATCGCAGGGCTTGTTAAAGGTGCTTCAAAAGGTGAAGGTTTAGGAAATCAATTTCTTGGACACATTCGCGCCGTCAATGCAATCATTCACGTAGTTCGTTGTTTTGAAGATGGAGATATAATCCATGTACATGGAAAAGTAGATCCAAAGGATGATATTGAAACCATCAATTTAGAATTAGCTTTTGCTGATTTAGAAGTGGTTGAGAAAAAATTACAAAACATTCCGAAGCTTCTCAAGAGCCAAAATAAAGAAGTACTTTCATTGGCCAAAATACAATTACCACTGCTCGAAAAATTAAAAATTGAATTAGAAAGTGGTGTAGCCGCAAGAAATTCCTCGTTGTCTGATGAAGATAAAGCCGCGGTTGCAGATTTAAATCTTATTACAATGAAGAAGGTTTTATACCTTTGTAATGTTGATGAAGAAGGCGTTACTAACGAAAATAATCACGTTAAAACTGTCAGAGAATATGCAGCAAAAGAAAATTCCGAAGTACAAGTTATCTGTGGAAAACTTGAATCAGAAATTGCCTCTCTTGAAAGCTTAGAAGAGAAAAAAGAATTTATGGAAGCCGCAGGTATTGAAGAATCAGGCTTAGATAAATTAACCCGTGCTGCATATCATATGATTGGCCTAAAAACTTATTTTACAGCTGGTGTGAAAGAAGTGCGTGCCTGGACTTTCCAAGACGGTTTTAAAGCACCTCAGTGTGCAGGTGTAATTCATACAGATTTTGAGCGTGGATTCATTAAAGCTGAAGTTTTTAGCTACGACGATTTGATAAAGTTTGGTTCAGAAGCAAAAGTTAAAGAAGCAGGAAAATTTAGAGTTGAAGGAAAAGAATATGTCGTTCATGACGGAGACATAATGCATTTTCGCTTCAACGTTTAATTAAAAATTCTTAGCATCTAAACTCACTTTAAATGTTTCTTCTAATGGAATCATCAAAACAGGTTTATTTGAAAGTAAGGAATAGAAAAAATTATTTCTATAAATTAATTTTACATAATTTCTAGTTTCCTCGAAGGGAATTGATTCGATGGTTGCTAAGGGATCATCGCTTCTAAATATTTCTTTTCTCCAGCGATCAATTCTATTTTCTCCTGCATTGTAAGATGCAAGTGCAAAAATTAAATTACCATCAAAACGCGCTAATAATTGGCGCAAATACTTAGTTCCAATGGCCACATTTATTTCGGGATTACCCAAATGTGATACCTTTACACGCTTATTAAAGCGCTTGGCCGTTGCTGGCATAAGTTGCATTAATCCCTTTGCCCCAACTCCAGATTTGGCCTCTGGATTAAAAGCGGACTCCTGACGTATCAGTGAAATGACGATTAATGGATCAAGATTTTCAGCGTTCTTTTTAATCAGTTCAAGATAATTTAGCGGAAAAATAAATTTAATTAATTTGTAATTTAAGCTTAAAGAATTTTGCTCCAAAGATTCCTGGAAAACTTTAAATGAGGAAATATATCTCTTTTGAGTGTTAAGTAGTCTAACTAAATTCATTGTTAAAAATTCTTTATTTGCCTGAGGAGTTATCGTTTTTGCAAATTCAGTATCTTTGAAAGTATCTTCTTTATTTAAAAATTGAATATAGCGCAGTTCTAGATTAGCAAAGCGATCATTTCCAAGTTTGTTCCAAACAGCAAGTCGCTTTAGTGCATCTTTCAAATTGGGTCCTGTTTTATCTATAGAGTATTCTGCGGGATCATCTCTTGATAATAGCTTGGAAAGAATTTCTGTTTCAGAAACAGCACCTTTATTTAAACTCGCAAGCTCCTTTAAAGAAATTATAGAGTAAAAAGAATAAGGAGAAGTACTTATGATTTTATTAAAAAGCGCAGAGCCTTTTTTAACGTCACCAGTTTTAATAAAAGTATACGCTATCCAGTATTGAAGTTTAGAATCAAATTTTTCAAAGTTTTTTTCTAAATTATTTTTATCAACTACCATTTTCATTGCTTTGTAATTTTTATTAATTAAATTAGGCCACATTAAATAAAAAATAGATTCAGAAGTGTCTTCTTTGTTTGCGATTGATTTTGCTAAATTAAATACTTCGATAGCGTCAGTATCTTTACCTTTATAAAAAAGAGCCTTTCCTGTGTGGATAATGCCATACCAAGCTTTGTGAGAGTTAATAAAATTTTTATTATGATTAAAAAAGTTAACAGCGGTATTAATACTGGTTTTTGCCAATTGAAAATCACCTTTTTCAGCTGCTTCAGAAGCAACACGGGAAAGTCGCTGGAACTCATCTTGGAAATATGAATTAGAAGAATCATCTAAGTTTAAATTGTTTTGCAAAAACTTATTAAAAAGAGGATTCACTTTTAAACTGGAAAGAACGCTCGTAGAAGGTTTAATTTTAAATTCAATATATTTTTCAATTAAAATACTTGAAAGTTTTTCATGCTCAATGGCATTAGATTTATAATGATGTAAAAGTGAAACCAGTTCAGCTTGGTTTTCACCTGTACTAAAAAAGATTGAAGCATCTTTGAAATAGGCAAGGTCGCGAGAAGAAAAATTAATATTAGAGGAAAAAGCTGAAAGACGTTTTAAAAATAAAAAACGGCAATGTCTGTCGATACTAATATTGATTCTTTCTGCGATGTTTTCAGAATAAGCTGTAGTTCCTTTTGAAAAGATTGTGCAGCTTTTATAAAAACTATCCTGGTCCGTAATGGCCAGTATTTGCTTTAGGCGGTCATAAGTAGAATTCAAGATGCCAAATGAGTGAGATTTTTGTTGATATTTTGAAAGATGGTCAATAGTAATTTTTTTAAGTTGGTTCTTGGAAAGTTCAGAGAAAAGCAATTCAATATCACGACCATAATCGTAATCCATTGGACTGTAATTAAGTTGAAAAGGTGCTGCTTCCGCTAAAGCAATATTGGCAAAGTGCAAATTGGGATTTGCGCTGGCAGTGGAATAATATGAAAATGTTAAAATAAACAGGGTAACGAGCCTCAACAAAATAACCTCCAGAATGACAATGGCCACGTTCTAATTTTTTGTAAATCTATCTTGCATATGAGAAAGACGAGAAGATATTTCGTTCAATACTACTCGCTTATCGTCCGGAACAACCAGGCTTAAGTTGTTTATGTAAGAGGTAACTTCACTTAGGTAGACAAGATCGTTTTTGTAACTATCTTCAAGATGATTAAACGTTTCGTTCACATCATCTGCCAATTCTTGAAAATAATCACCTTTTCTAAAAAATAAATTTCCCGGTCTGTGATCTTCTCTAATAAGTTTCAAATGTTTTTGCAGTTTATATAAAGGTCCTGCAATTTTGTGCGAAAAGAAAACACAAATAAAAAAAGTTAAGCAGGTGAAACCCATATGCAATAAGACTAAAAATAAAATTAGAGCATCGCGCTTACTACTGTAGTGAGAAGCAATTTCAGGGTTTTTTAGTGCGAAATGAGTAATGATAGTATTCATCAATTCATAAATCGAAAAAGGATAAATGATACTTGTTAAAAAAACCAACAAACATACATACAAACTAAATCGGATTTGAAATCTAGGATTAATTAAATAAATTTTTCGACTGTAAGACACCAAGTTCCCCTTAACAAATAGAGCGTCAATTTATTTTAGATTAAATAAGCGCCGTATTCTATAAAATAGTGAGTTATTGATATTTAAGTTGACCATCTTACTCTGGAATATCGAAGCACTTTAATAATTGCTATAACTCGGGTATAACAATCAGGTATTAAAGTTAGATTCTGGGAGAATTATTATGTCAGCAAATTACAATAATGAAAAAATCACAAAACTTTTAGGAGTTATAATTAATCCTAATAATGGTAAGACTCTAAAAGAAGAGGGACGAATCATTGAAATAAAAGCTGATGAAAATGAGTTATTGTTTAAATACAAACGCGATGGAATTACGCCAGAACAAAAAAGAACAATCGAAACTTCAATTACTCAAGCCGTCGCAGATTATTATTCATCTGAAAAAATAACTGTTCTTACTGTTTCAGAAAATTCAGCGGATGTTTTTACCGGTAAAACATTTTCTAAAGTAGAAGATAAAAAAAATCCAGCACCCGCCACAACTCCTGGTGCTCAAATTAAAACAGGCCATGGTCCAGTTGGTGCCAATAAAAAAAGAGTAGCGGGAGCGAAAAAAGTAATAGCGGTCTCTTCTAATAAGGGCGGAGTTGGTAAATCAACAGTTGCAGTGAATCTAGCTTTCGCTTTAAAAAATCTAGGTAAAAAAGTAGGGATATTAGATGCTGACATCTATGGTCCTTCAATGCCTATGCTCTTAAACAAGAGAGAGGCAAAACCCGGAGCGACTTCAGAAAAAAAAATTCTACCAATAGATGCTTATGGAATTCCGTTCATTAGTTTTGGACTTTTTATCAATGAAAAAGATCCAGTTATTTGGAGAGGACCGATGCTGGGCGGAGTTCTCAATCAATTTTTGTTTGATGTAGCTTGGGAAGGGTTGGATTATTTAATAATTGATTTGCCACCAGGTACAGGCGATATGCAATTATCAATGGTACAGGCGACGGATATAGATGGTGCTATTGTAGTTTCTACGCCTCAAGATATTGCAATTCTAGATACACGAAAAGGCTTGAATATGTTTACCCAAGTAAAAATTCCAGTTTTAGGAATGGTCGAAAACATGAGTTATTTTGTACCAGATGATGCTCCAACAAAAAAATATTTTATTTTTGGAGAAGGCGGAGTCAAAAGAGCAGCTCAAGAGTTGAATGTGAATTTATTGGCAGAAATACCTTTGGAAATGGCATTAAGAGAGGGGTCTGATAAAGGATTTCCGTATATGAATGAAAAAAAATACGAAGGACGACCAGTTTGGAATGCCTACATGAATTTGGCAAAAAATGTTGATCAATGTTTTAGTGAGAACGAAAGTAGCGGTGCCCCTAAAGGATTTTTTAAAAGACTTTTTTCATAAATAGGTTTTAAGTATTCATATGACAAACTTAATGGAAGTTTTAAAAGATCAAGCTGCATTTGGATTTACCGGAAAGATAAATTTATTGCTTGCTTCTAATGGACAATTTCAAGGTGTTGTATATCAACATGAAGGCTTTATTGTTGGTGCTCACTATGGACAATTAAAAGGAAAAAAATCATTGTATAAAATGATTTTTGAGGACGTTGAGTCTGCTGCTCGTTTTAAGTTTATTGTTGAGCCTGAACTAATTGCGCCCGAATTTTTCTCAATAAAAATGAGTTTTGATGAAGTGAAGTTTGAAGCACAGGGAATTTATCAAAAATACATACAGGCAAGGAAGCTAAAACCTAATGCAAGTTTGAGATTAGTGGTTGATCCTGAGATAATTATAAATTCTACAGAAATAACATCTGATGAATTTGATATACTATCTGTCCTAGCAGAATGGTGCACTGTTGCTGATATATATAAATACAGTAGGTTAATGGAATTTGAAATTACGAATGCACTTGTTAGTTTACGAAAAAAAAGAGCAATAAAGGTGTTTCAAAATTAGAAATAACTAATTAAAATCTTAAGTACTTATATCCCTAAGAATTACGGACGGAGAATTTATGAAAACTCAGATTCAGAACCAAGGTGAACTTAAAGAGCTAAAAGTATCAATAGAAAAAGATGTTGTTGATTCTTTTGAAAGAATGACAAAGGCCTCTGGAATGCCAATCGCGGACTTAGTTGTAACGGCCCTTAAGAGATTTCGCGCAGCTCATTCGGATTGGGATGTTAAGTCCTTGAAAAAAGATTAAACAGTTTCTAGTAAAAGACCTGTCTATATTAGTAAATATTATAGACAGGCCGACTGATTTCTAAACAGTCGTGCTTCTAGCATTATCCCCACTTTCATAAATTCTAAACAGTTAGCCCTTATCTATCTTCATGTAGCCATTGTTGCGCAGTGGCATGCTCCTTGCTTTATAAAGCCTAAGTAACTTTAAAAAGGGAACGGGTATGAAAGTATTTACATCGAACAAGGCCATCATTACTTTTCTAAGCGTAAGCTCAATAGTATTGGCTGGAACGATTAATGATTTTAATTCTCGAAGTACAAAGTTGCATAAATCAGAATCAATTGAAAAAGAAATTATACCAATAGAAAGAAGTGTTGCTTCAGAAACAGTATCAAAAGTAGCTCAATTGTATTTGCCAACAAATGCAATTAATTTAAATAAAATAAATGCGACTTGGGAAATTACAAGAATCGTTGGTAGTGATGAATTAGTGGCATTTGATAAATTTGCAAATCCTGAGGACTCGAAAAAATCAATCAAGGTACCATTAGAATTAATTGGAAATGGTATTGTCCGCGTAAATAAAGATAGTGAGCAAGTTTATCGTGTATCTTTATTGTCTGATTTTGGAACAATTGCACTATATAAAAAAATGGGCAATGGGTACGAAATTATTGAAGCAAGAAAAATTGCAGCAACTAAAGAAAATATATCTTTAGTTGTTAGTGATGAAGTCGAGTTAGTTTTAGAGCGTGCTCTAAATCAAGCTAAATCAAATAAAGTGCTAGATGGAAA
The DNA here is from genome assembly GCA_030654205.1 of Bacteriovorax sp. GTDB lineage: Bacteria > Bdellovibrionota > Bacteriovoracia > Bacteriovoracales > Bacteriovoracaceae > Bacteriovorax. Next base: position 2,639 of record JAURXW010000080.1, on the reverse strand, counting down.
TGATGTTTTGGGACAAGTGACTTTAAACAATAAAGCCATTGTAGGCTTAGCTGTAGAATTGAGAAATTCAAATGGTGAAACTCAGAGCATCGAAATAGATACTGCAGATTTAATGGATGGTGGAACATTTAAAGCAGACGTAGCTGGTGAAGAAGTTTCAGGAGTTGTACTTAATAATGGAAAAGATGGATATAGAATAAGCTTCGTAACAGGTCCAATTGCAGGTGCAATGTTAAACTTCGTTACTAAAGAGCAAATGGAAAAAGCAGACGAAGTGGCCAAAGATGAACAAGCAGAAAACCAAGATGCCATACAAGCCGCTGAAATAAGTGCTGCAACCGAAATAGTAGTTGATGAAAGAAAAGAACTAGCAAGAAATGAAGAAGAGAGAATTTTAAATGCAGAAGAAGTTAAACAAACAGCAGAAGAAAAAGGATTTTCATTCTAACGATATATTCAGAGTCTCTGGAACTAAAGAGAGGGACCCTAAGAAGACTTGTTATTTTTTATGTAAAAAAGTTTCCCAAGTTAAATGAACTTTTTTTCTTAGCTCTTCAACGTTCCATGGTTTAACAATAAAATCATTCGCCCCACTGGCAATCGCTTCAAGAAAATAATTAATTTCATTATGAGTGGTGCACATGACAAATGGCGTTTTTTTAAATCGAGGAATGGCCCTAAATTTTTTTAAAAAGTCATGCCCTGTTCCGTCTGGTAGATTCCAGTCACTAATAACAAAGCCAATTTCTTCAGTACTACTTATTTTAACCGCTGTTTGCACATCGGGAGCTTCATAAATTTTGCCCATAACTCCAATAGATCTTAAGTCTTTAATAAGCTGTTCTCGTAGATTATCCATATCTTCCAAAACCAAAAAAGGAATTTCGGAAGGAAAAGTCTCAGATTTTTTAATTAGTATTTTTTTGGTGTTGTCCATCATTGCTTAAGTCCTTTTCATCGATAATATATTTCAACTTCATTCCAGGTTTAATATCTAAACCATCAGGATCACTTTTATTAAAAATTTGAATTTCTTTCCATCTGTCTTGTGTTCCATAAAGTTTTTCCGAAATTGTTTTCAAGTTTTCGCCTGGTAGCACCTGGTAGATTTTATATTTTAAAATCTTTGGGGCCACTGGCTTACTAGGGGCAGCTTCTGTATCGTAGATATTCGTTGCCTTGATTTCTTTACCTGAGCGCAATTTTAATCTTGCCTCAGTATCCAATACCAAAATAACATCCCCGTCTTTATCAGTAAAAGTCTTGGGTTTAACCACCGTCTTCGTATCGGCAGCATTAAGTGATGTGATAATGAAAAAAATAAAAAAACCTTTCATTGTTACCTTAAAATAAAATATACCCAAATCCAACACCAACACGCAATACCGAAAGATTAGACGGGCCAGACATCGAATGATATTTAAATAATGTATGCAAATAAAACTTGTCATTAAATTTATAATTTAAATAAAATAAAAACTTAGATCCAGAGTACTTGCCAGTATCGTATTCGTCGGGAATCAAACCTGAGGATAACGGTTCATTGTTTTTGTAAGAGGATAAAAAACTCTTAGAAATAGAAAGTTTAGAAAAAAGTTGGCGATTGAAAAACGTAAAGGATTTAGCAAAACCCACCGTGAGATAAGTTGCACCTACTCCATCAACATAAACTTTTCCATAGTTTTGAAGTCCACGTAAATTAAAAACGTAAAAACTTTCATAGTCGATTCCAGAAAAGACAGTAGCCCCAAAATTTTGAAGCCGATATTCATAATAGAGATTAGCTCCAATTTCAGGTGGGATGGAGATCTTTTCTGAAGTTAATGAATTGGCCGTAGCTAACAAATAAGAACCATAAGCGGAAAATGAATATGAATATAGTTTATCTTTGGGATAAAAATTAAAACTTCCACCAAAAGTTAGTGGTGAGTTTTGTTTAAATTTAATTTCAGCAATTTGATCAGCTTTTTGATTAAAGGTTCCAACCGAGGCCATATAAAACAATGAAGCTTTTAATCCAGAAGGATAAGTAGATTCCCGCTTTTTTTCTTCTTTGTCGGCTATTTTTTTTAATATCCCAGCTTCGTAAGGTCTATATTTTTTCATATCCATAAAGTCATCTGAAATATATAGCTCTATGATTGAACCTTTCGGCAGATTAGACCATTGTAAAATATGAGGATTGTTTTTAATTGTTTTCTTAACAAGAGGAGTTTTGGCATTAATAATAGATGTGTCTTGAACGAATTTTTTTAAAATTAAGCCAAAAGTATCACCATCTTCAACTTGATACATGAAGCTGTAATAATTTAATGCGTAGGCATTAGATACCATTAAAGAAAACAATAAAATATAAAAAACTTTTTTAAACATTATTCCTCAAGTTACCAGTCAGAGAGTGGAGAAATTGGAAAAATTAATTTAGAAAAAGATGAAAATTCACTTTCTCTTTGTTTGTTGTCATAAACTTTATACTTTATATAATATATACCAGATCGATTAGTATTCCATAAAATTTCTGGAAGGGCAGAATCAGCAGAATAAGTGAGTGTCTTTCCTAAAGAATCACTAAAGATTTCCAGATGATATTTAACGGCCTTGTCGATAGTTGGTACGACAATTTTAAAAGTTTCATTTCC
>JAURXW010000077.1 GCA_030654205.1 Bacteriovorax sp. | reverse complement strand
AGTTCCGGTAATATCAAAATCATTAAACTTTTTTTCTACGATTACAACTTTTCTTTGAATGGGATCATTAAAAAGAAAACGGAGCGTATATGGTTTTGTAAATTTACCATTGGACGGAAGGGCCACAGGTGGTGTTGAGTATTCTCCATCCCAATTAATTTCAACAATACCTTTTAGACTAGCTTCTTTTATTGTTAAATTTTCATGTTGAAAATCAAACGGAGGAGAAGGAAAAGAATACATCAAATTAGCGTCTTTTAAAAAAGATGCATCAGTTGTTTTTTTGACTTCATAACTCAATACAAGAGATTTGTCCTTTTGTCCTTTAATCAGTTTAAATTCAAGGTAATCTGGAATCGACTGAAATTTAGGAAGATTCATAAATCGCGAGCCAAGTTCTAATTCATCCAACGGATTCATGACACCATCGGAAGTCGTTGAAATTTTGCCAGAAACTATTTTAAAAGAAATTTGTTTTTGTCCAGGGATACAAATATGCTTACATACTAGCCAGGTTGAATTTAATGAAATAGTTTTTCCAGAAAGTCTATTCAGATCACTTTTATCCAAACGATAAAAAAGAGTATAATTCCCAACATAGCCATAAGCCCATTGTGTGCCATTTTCAATAAACCGTTTGGGCGAAGGCCATTCTTCTTCATTGATTTTTATTTCTTTACTATTTATTAAAAATTGATTTTTAACAGCAAGTCCAGCATCTCCTGGGTTTTTCCAGTAGGTGTGCCACCCTGGAAAATTTTGAAAACTAATCGCAATATAGTTTTTATTCTCAACTGCAAAGCTCTGCAGGGCAACTTCCACAGGTTTTTCAGGAACAGAATCTTCTGCTCGTGCTTGATATGGAGCGAGTGTAGTAAAAAAACTTATCAGGAGAGTTAGAAGAAAAGGTAAAATAAATGAAGGCATAAAGGACCCCGAGGCGCTAAGATTAAATTTTATCTATTATCTGACCTAAATTATGCAAAAACAAGCAGACAATCGATGTGTCAAAAGGTTTACAAATAGTAAAGGCTCCGAGATAATTCCAGCCAAGTGAGGCATAATGTTTAAGAAACACTTAAAGCAATTAGATATTTTTTTACCTTTCCAATTTTCTGATTCTGTCGAAATTCCACTCCTCTATAGAGGGAGAGTTATTGTTGCGACTAATTTAGTTAGTCTCATCGCGGCAACGATTCTTTGGATAACAATTGCTGCAGTGATGTCTTCTGACATAATTCATATTGGAATGTTTATCTGTATTATCACTTTAATCGGGCAACTTTTTTATATTAAAAAGCAACTCCGCAATTTTGAACGAAATTTGTTGATTGGTGCTTCGATACAGGTTTTAATCATCACAGGCCTTACTTATATTACTTCTTTTTCAGAGAAAGGTATGGGCTTTTTTGGGCTTATTTGGTTAATCCCAACTTTTTTAATGATCGCTTTTTATTTTAACACCAGATTTAGTATTTATTTTGCAATCATTAATTTTATTTTATTTCTAGGCGTTACTCTTTATAAATATGATCAATATTTAAATCCTCTAAAAAATCTTCCTAATTTTTCACTTATTTTCTACTTATTTCTTGGCCTTGTTATCGGTTCTTCTTACTTGTTAGCATTTTTATTTGTTCATTTAAGCGAAGAGCTCCAGCGCGAGGTTTTAAAACAAAGAGATCTACTAGTTGAGAGTGCAAAATTTCAATCACTTGGACAAATGGCTTCTAATCTCGCCCATGATATCAATAATCCTTTATTTACAATTCAGGGTAAACTTCACCAAATGAGAAATCTGTTAAGTCGTGATCAATTGGACTTGGAGAAGTGTGATCAAATTGTTGAAAGTGCCGAGGCTACCCTTTTAAAACTTTCGCAAATTGTAAAAGGTATTAGTACCTTTGCTCGCGAAGGACGGGGGGACCAGATGGTTTCAATCAGTGCTGCTGAATTAATTGGAAGTACCTTGGCACTTGCTATGGATAGAATTAAAAATTCTGGAATTGATTTTGAAATCAATACAGACCCCAAAGCAACCATCATTTGTTATAGTTCATTTATTTCTCAGGTTATTTTAAATCTTATAAATAATGCGATTGATGCCCTGGATGGTGTCGCCAATAAAAAAATTGCAGTAAAAGCATTTGTGGAAAAAAAATGGATTCATATAGTAATAAGTGACTCTGGACCTGGAGTAGCCAAAGATATAGAGAGAAAAATCTTCGATCCATTTTTCACGACAAAAACTTTTGGAAAAGGAACAGGCCTGGGTCTTTCTATTTCAAAAGGGCTCATAGAAGTGCATGAAGGGGAATTGTTGTACGAACGAGTAGGGAATATGACTAATTTTACGATCAGGCTTCCTAGTTACGAATAATACCTAAACGTTTTATTGTGGTATTTTTAAAATGTTTTCTTTATTACGCAAGGGTTTTAGTCAGATTATATTTCTAAATTTCAAAGCATTTTCACTAATTAATTTCCAAAATCTACCGAAAATCCATTGAGAGTTGTGCCAAAGCGGCCATGAATTTTCTAATTGGGATTAAGATTATGAAAAAAATGAATGTGTTTAATGCTTCAATATTGGTCATTCCACTATTGAGTTCTTGCAGTGTCGATTTTAAAAAAATTGAAGCCAAAGCGGCACTGATCAACCATTATGAACAAGTTTCTATTCAATTAGCTCGAGACAATAGAGAGCTTCATGCAGAAGTTAAACGCTTGGAGTTTGAGATTGAA
>JAURXW010000076.1 GCA_030654205.1 Bacteriovorax sp. | reverse complement strand
TCATATTTTATAAATCCATTTTTATAAAGTTTTAGTTTTTTTAGAATAAAAAATATTAAGTAATTTATTTAAAAATGGAATTTCACCAAATAAATCTTTACGTAGAACTAAAATAGCTCCTAGGTAAATTATTGCAAAGGGAACAGAACAATATAAAAACCACGCAATATTACTACTAAACATATTTTTTAAGAAATAACTGATAATTCCAAGTGCTCCAGCAAGCATTCCGTAAAGAAGTAGTGTTTTGTAAGGTATCATCTCGTTTAATGACCATCCATAATTTTTTATCATTAAGTTTAGGCCATAACTTTTTTGAACTAGAAGCGTTATAATCATGGCCACGAGTGCTCCAAGAGGGCCTGTCTTCCAAGCAAGTAGAGCACATAGAAGAAGTGAGAAAGTCCCCATTCTAATTGTGTTTTTTAAAATCCATTTACCATTGCCACTTGCTCTTGCGGCTACATCATAAGGAATACCACTTAGTAAAATCCAAAGAGCGTAAAGTTTTAAATAGGGAACTGAATCAAGATATTTAGTTGTAAATAATAATTGAATTATTGGTTCAGCAAAAATGAAAAGTCCGACAAAAGCAGGGACAAAAATAAACATGATTTGCTCCAAGCTTGATCGATACAAATGGGCAGCTAAAAGTTTATCATCGTGTTCTATTGCCGTTGCAAGTTGAGGAATAAGTACTCGGTTGACAGAAGATTCTAAAATTTGCAACGGAGGAATTGAGAGACAGCCGAAGGTATAACTTGCAAATTGGGCCGGTGAAATAAGAATAGAAAGTAAAAAACGATCTGAGTTATTCATGAGAAAATCAAATATGCCTGAAGTTGAAACTGGGAAATAGTATTTTCTTACGCTTTTGGCTTCTTTCAAATCTAATCCAATCGGAATCCATCCATCTTTTGTACCTAGATAATAAGAGGCTCCAATTTTAATTAACATCGTAATTGCATAGGCCCAAACAATCATAACAGCGGACTTGAATACAATTATCGCAACTAAAAGACTAATAGTGTTTATGGTATTAAAAATTGCTGAAAAAATGGCCCCTGCCCATATCTTTTTTCTAGCAATTAATATTGATTCGTACATCGATGCTAAAACAACCGTTAAACTTGCAATGGTAAACGAAATATATAAATCCCAGCTAGCATGGAGTAGAGGCTTTATTAAAGGAGAAAAAATAATTAAGATTATGAAAAAAATAAAAGATTGAATTAATGCCATACTCCAAGCCGCTCGTACTTTTTCTTTTGCATTATGCAGAAGTCCACTCCAATAATACAGACCATTTTCTATTCCTGAAGAAAATGAAAAGGCCGGAACCATCATAAGATAGAGAAATATAATCTTATATTTTCCTATTTCTTCACTGGGAATATGGCGGCTCATAAACATCGGCAAAATTAAACCCAAGAGCGCTGATATCCCATTTAGAATTGAAATTGGCCAATGGGCGATTTTTGGTGACTTTTTTTCACTCACTATTTATTTCTCACTGGTTGAAAAATTCTATCAGGAAATGCCAGTGGTAAATCAAGGTTTGACCAATTTGGCTGTGAAGTTCCTCTTTTTACATCGTAAGGATCAATGCTTCCAAAGCGATTAACTCCCGTTAAAAAACTAAAACCAAGTTTAAATCCTAAATCTTTTGAAACATTTTTTGTTTCAATATCAAAATGGTCATATCCACCTACTGGATAGGCAATGGATTGAATGATTGTTCCTAGCTTATCTTCCAAAATATCTTTTGATTTTTTTATTTGAAAACGTAGATCGTTTAATGTTTGTTTTGAAAGTATCACATGTTCGTGAGTATGTGAGCCTATAGTAATTCCTTTTTGTGAAACTTCTTTAATTTGCTCCCAACTCATTAACTCTCGACCTTGAATTTCATTACTTGGTAGTGCTACTTCAAGTGCAATAGATAGTTCTAATAGATAACCTTCAACTCTACTTGGTTCCATTTTTTTTAATTCATACACCAAGTTGGCAGTGGCAATTTCTTTATTTTTTATATCCCATTTTTTTTCACGAAAATGGGCCTCTGTGAGTTGAGTATTTTTAACTAAATACGCAGCAATATCCCACCAACCAAGGGTCCGATCGATAATGTGCTTGGTAGGAATAAAGAAAATTGCAGGGATGGAAAGGTTTTTTAATATAGGGTATGCAATATTGTAATTGTCTATATAGCCATCATCAAAAGTCACCATTGAGCATACACGGTTCATCTTTTTTTTATGGTAAAGAATATCGATAAGCTCATTTTCGGAAATGATTTGTGTTTCTTTTTTTAGCCATTCCATTTCCATTTTAAATCTAGTTGCATCCGGTCCAAACACACCATCATCGAAAAGATTTTTTTTAGCCGGATCGGCAAGTCGGTGATAATTTAAAATCATGAGCTGGTCTTTAACTTTTATAGATTTGAGAAATCTTGATTTCTCAAGAAGCTGCTTGATGACTTTTTTCATGTTCGCCTTACTAATGAAATTAAATATTTAATGGTTTGAAAAATTTGATATTTAAATGGATTAAGAATTTTTAGAACTTCATGTCCCACAGTTAATTCAAAGCCAGGATAGTGGCGTTTAAATTTTGAAATGCCCGAAGTGGGATTTTCTGGGCTTTCAATTGAAATACCACCTAAGTCTAAAAAATTACAATTATTATTTTTAGCCTCTTCAATTAATTTCCATAACAAAATATTGTTGAATTTAAATTTTCTTAACTCTGCATCACTTGCTGATCCCGCAATAGAATATTCAAAAATTGGACCATGATTTATTCCTGCCACAAAGGCTTTTGGATTAATCGAATCATCTTTAAAAAAGAGTCCATAAATTGAAATAATATTTGTATTTTTATTAAATAATTTTAGAAAAGGTTCAAATCGATATGGGCATTTTTGTTTTATACTTCGTAAAAAAGAGTCATCTAAGGCCCTTTGCATCCCAGGAATTGCTAATACATCATGTATAGGTTCAACTTTGGCAACTAGAGAATCT
>JAURXW010000058.1 GCA_030654205.1 Bacteriovorax sp. | reverse complement strand
AAATTTGCTTATTACTTGTTTCTTAGTTTTTATATTTTCATGTGTGCAAAATTCAGGTGAAGCTCCTACAACTTCAAGCTCAGGTACTACGACATCTGCTGGCCATAAAGCAATGTTGTCTTCTTGGGCCATCTCTAATAGCTCATTCTTTGTAAGACTCGATCTTAACAGTGCCAATTTAAATGGATCAACCTTTGTACTTATTATTAAATACTCGGATACTTCAGAAGTATGGTGTTCAGGAGCTTATCTTTCGGGAGATGAGGACGCCGGAACCTACAATACAACAGCTTGTGTGAGTCATAATGGTGGAATGAGCAGCTCTAATCCAACAACCTTTCAAACTGGTGGTGTGGGATCATATACTAACGATGGAACAACCTTGAAACTTTGTCCAAATAGTGGGTCATGCTTAAGTTTCCACTAGATTTAATAGTCTAAAGATTTTTATGATACTTGTAGACCACACCGTTATATTCTAATACATCAACAGTGGCCTTATCTAGGTTAATACCATTTTGACCTGCAGAGAATAAAACTTCCTCAAGTGAAATAGTCATACGAATAACTGATGTAAATTTTATTTTTTTATTATTTGCACCAGAAAAAGATCCGTTAGTAATATCTGTATTAAGAGTAATCATTCCCGATTCCATTTTTTTGGTGATGAGGTAATCAAATTGAAGCTTATTATAATCGTAAATATTTTTAACTTTCAAATCTGTAGAAAGTTTTTTATTGAATTCATTTCGAAAGCTGCCTTCAAAAAAACATTTTTTTTTGAATTTGGTTAAGTTAGTGTAAGGGATATCGCGAACTATGAAATTCAATCGATTTATTTCCGATTCATAACAAAGCTCAGAATCATTTAATGAGCCACCTGTATTTTTAGAATAAACTCCTAATAAATTATTTAACATCGTTGTAAATATTTTATCCAAATCTTTTTGAAGGGGAGCTTTCCTGGAAGAGACTCCCTCATTTCCAAAAGCAGGAATTGCAAGAAGCCAAAATAAAATCAAACTAGATATTTTCATATAAAATTTATCCTAACACAAAATAACAATCTTTTACAAAAAGGAATGTTTAAAAGTTTGTATATATTAAATGTGTAAATCTCTACACACTTTCTACAAGTCCTAATGAAGCTAAAATTTCATGAATCCCCTATTCTAGACTGAATTTAGTAACAAAATAATTCGGAATTAAAATGAAACATACAAGCCATTCTTCATGTGAAACCTGTAGTTCAAAAAGCAAAGGCATTTTTTGCGGATTAAGCATTCCCGAAATGGAGGAGCTTTCTGTACATAAAACTATTAATAGCTACAAAAAAGGCCAGTCAATTTTCGTGCAAGGCAATCATCCAGTTGGAATCTATTGCGTTGGTAACGGAAATATTAAACTTACAAAGGCCGGCGTTGACGGGAAAGAAACTATTTTAAAAATTGCTCAAGGAGGAGATATTTTAGGACATCAAAATATTTTTACAAATGAAAGTTGTTCTGCAACTGCAATGGCCATGAAAGATACATTTGTCTGCTTCATTGATAAAAAATATATTTTGAAAATTATTGAACTTCATCCGCCGGTTGCACTTAAAATTATTAATCAACTCTCTCGCGATATGAGGATGGCCGAAAATAAATTATCTTCACTGCATCAAAAAAATGTTCGTGAAAGACTTGCAGAACTCATTCTTTCACTCAAAATAAGTCATGGTGTTAAAGAAAGCGGTCTTTGGAAAATAGATCTAAAGTTATCACGTGAAGAAATGGCAAAAATGATTGGGACAACTCATGAAACATTGATTCGATTTATGACTGAATTTAAAGAAGCTGGAATCCTTGAACAGGTTGGAAAAATGATCTTTATCAAAAATGAGTTGGAATTATTAGACTGGTCCAATTCAAATTGATTGATTTGATAGTTGTTTAGCTTGTTTTTTAGGTTTAGGATCAAAAAATAAAGAAAGAAGGAAGTTCTATGACAGAAACTCAAACAACAAAAATCGAAATATTAATTGTCGATGATATGAAAGAAAACCTAATGGCCCTGCGAGCACTTTTAACCAGGGAAGATCTAAATATAGTTAATGCCATCTCGGGGCAAGAAGCACTTGAGTTAATGATGATACATGATTTTGCCTTGGCGATGCTTGATATCCATATGCCACTAATGAACGGATTTGAGCTCGCTGAACTTATGCGTGGAACACATAAAACCAAACATATACCCATTATATTTGTTTCAGCTGCTCATAAAGATCAAAAGTACTTTTTCAATGGACATGAAATTGCACCTGTAGATTTCCTGAGAAAACCAATAGAGCCTCATTGGGCAAAAAGTAAAGTAAATGTTTTTGTAGAGCTTTATCGACAAAAAATAGAAATTAAAGAACAGGCGCAACTAATTGCTGAATTTAAAATTGCGTTAAGAGATGCTAATATTATTTAATGTCCTTTTTCTTGGTAACTCTTAAGTAAACTTCAGCTTCCTTAAGTAAAACTCTGCAATTTTCAAAATCCTTTTCTTCTAAACAACGTTCAATCTCTTCTCCCAATTGGCCAAGTATACCAAAGCCATATGGTGCCGAAAATCCTTTCCATTTATGAGCAAATTCAGCAATTATTTTATAATCATTAACTTTTAATGCATTTTCAATTTCACTTAACTCTTCAATTCTTGTGGCCAAGAACTCTTCAAAAAAATTTTCTAAGCCTAGGATTGGCTTTTCTGTTGTAAGGTTAAATATTTTTCGCACGCTAAATATCTCCCAAATTATACCAAATGAACCTGGCCTATAAACTAAGAATCTTTTCTAACAACTGAGCACTTTAAATAGATAGATCCATGCCCATCTATTTTGCAAGAAATATCATGACCATCGATAGGATCATCTAATAAACGTATCCCCTTCACTTTTGTTCCAGACTTAAGCGTTTCACCACCGACCTTTAAATCCTTGATGGTTCTTACCGTATCACCTGATTGAAGTTGTACACCATTAGAGTCTAAAAATTTTGGACCGGCGACCACAACTTCTTCAGCTTCAGTATTTGCCAATGTCCACTCGTGTGCACACTCAGGACAAATCCATAAATTTCCATCTTGATAACCATAAGGTGAATTGCATTTCGGGCAGACTTGACTTGCATCTGACATTTAATAAATCCTCGTATAAAATTAATTTGAGATCACTATAGAACTTATTTTGTCTTTCTTTAAGTGTCATTGCGTTAACAGAACACTATTAGTAAGTTACTTGGAATTTATTGGATCCTAATGTTTTGCACTTCAAGAAGAATCCTAGAGTGGTGATGCCCAGTATGTCTTTTAAATAGCGTTCCTTTTATTTTTACACTTGTTCCAACACCAGCTTTTTTAAGTTTTGCCCAATCAGAATCATTACTAATGACTAATTGAAGAACATCAACATTTTTAACAGATTCATCATTAGTACTCATTAATTTATCATTCTTATTTTTAATAACATCAATTTTTTGATCTAGAGACAAATAGTAATGTGTTTCAATCTCATCGCCACCTTTTATTGATTCATAATTTGGACGACCAGGAAAGGTCTCACGTTTTAATTTCCCTATCAATTCCACGGCCGTTGGCCCGTATTCAACTTGCTTGTTGGCAGCGTAAATATTTAATGAAATTAAAAAATAAAAAAATGTAATCAAAATTTTCATACTTATCCTCGGTACTTATATTGTGCTACCTACATATATGCTAAATCACCTTTTGAAACAGATCTCGGAACAGCAGAATTACTTAATCCCTTTAAAGTGCGGTTGCAAGGTTGCATCAACTTCCCCAATACCGACATGAGCACAACTAACTTCTGCTGAACTAAAAATGTGATTCTCTCCATTTGGATTAGCTTCAAATTGAAACGGCACACTTTCTCCGGCCCAAGAAATATGTTTAATCCAATCAGCAGTTGTTGTTCCTGAAAGTTTCTGAATACTCCAGTGTAAATGTCTGTGCCCCGCTGCTCCAGTTCTTCCTTCAATACCAATAGGATCACCCTTGTGAACAAATGCACCATTTTTTATCAGCGGTCTTTCAAGATGAACATAAAAACTCATATAACCTTGAGAATGCAAAATCCGAATATGGTTTCCCCAAGACTGGCCACAAGTTGATACTTCAGACTTAGCAGACGTACCAGCAGGTTCTGGGCATAGATTTCCATCTTCCCCCATAAACACGAAAGCCACTCCATCTGCAGATGCACGAACAATTGAGGCTGGTTTATTATAATCAGTTGCTAAATCTAATGCGTAAAAAGCGTTTGCTCCTGAATGACTTCCAGTGCCTTTAGAATGAGTACAGACAACTTCAGTGTTCGAGTCAAATGGTAACGCAAAACTTATTTCTGGCCCTTCTGGAATTACTGCACAGGCCGCACCTTTCTCTGTAAAAGTGTTCATGCATACTTGATCTTTACTACAATCAGTTAAACATTGAGGAAGTTCAACGGAAGAAGGCGTTCGAATATCTTTTTTAACTTTAGATGACGAACAACCGGCAACACAAAAAATTACTAATAAAAATATCTTAAATATCATTAACTTATTTTATCAATATAAGACTTGAAACAGCTAGGAATAACTTTTTTTTTATCTGTAAAATCTTAAAGTTACAGTATGCCCGAACTACCCGATCTAATTTTAACAATGAAAATCCATTAATGAATTCAGAGGATTATTGATTTACAGAGGGAAACTCACGCTTTCTATTTTCACTTCAATTCATTCTAAATCACGTTGTTTCACAATATGAGCACCCTTGGCACCCTTGATTAGTCAAACAGCAACCAATCTATTTAGATCTCTCTAAGTTGAAAATCAAAACTTGTTGTTAAGACCAGCGATGTCAGCGGTGTCACTGGCCAAAGATTAATTTGGCAACTATCAATCCCCTAGATTAGGCACGAGATGTACAGTGACTTAATTAATTTCTGTAACAGCACTTCCCTTAAGTGTTCCCATTTTTGAAAGGTTGTCAAAAGCTGTGATTAAATGTTCTGGATCATTCACTAAGAGATAAACGACTTTCTCTTTATCTGAGAAATAATATGCACCATTTATTCCTTTAGATTTTCCTAGTTTTGTTAAAACCTTTTGAGAAATAGAAATATTTCTCTTTAGCTGAACAAGATCTTTCTTGGTAATTAATAAAATCTTACTTTTAATATCTGTCTCTTTCCATACCAGCTTGTCCAAATATTTTTCCACTCCATAGATACTTAAACTTTCATATCGAAAAGCCTTCTTGAAATTAGTCCTAACATCTGCTGTATTTAAACTCTCCTTGAAATAGTGGATTTCTACTTTACTAAATAACCAGCTAAACTCTTTATCAAATGCAGGAAATCTTTTCTCAAAAGATCCTTGTAATGCTTTTAAATATTCTTTATCAATTTGTTTACCTTCATCCAGATATTTTTTAGTTAATGCCAAGATGTCTCTAGCCCCCCAATTGATATAAGAAACATTATACCAATCCATTTTATCAACTTCGCCTCTCACCTTTTCATAGACTATTCCATTTCCAAGTACTGTTGCTAAAATTTCATTTAAGTAAGTTGCTGTTCCTGACTCAAAAGCATTCTCTGAACGAATCTTAAGTGAGCTAGTCAAAGTCTCCTTTAATTCAGGTGACTGAGCTGAGTAAAGAGAGTGGCAAATTTCATGAAAGATAACCCCAACTCGTCCTTCAACATCCTTTTCATTAATGACTATTCCAACTGACTCAAAACTTCCAAAGCTTTTAGCATTCGAGTGCTTACTTCCAGATGGAATTGGATATAGAACAATATCAAATGGTACATTATCATCCCAACGGCTTCCATAAAATATCTTAGCCTTCTGAAACATCTGATCAAGCTTCCATTCAGTAGATTTTTGAGAATAAAAATTTACCATTTTTTGTAATTCACCTTCAGAAGGCTTCCATAGGAATGACTCAAATGATGGTTCTAGCTTTTTTAAATTATTGATAAAAGTCTGGTGCACTCCAACTGGTAATAACCCTCTTATTCTTCCCGAAAGATCATCTAAGTCACGAGACATTGATGCTTGAACTTCAATAAGCGATTTTACTGAAAATTCATCTCCATAATAGGTACCTGCATTTCTGTATTCGGCATACACCGCTAAGTCTTCAATCAATTTCTTTTGATCATTGATGATTGATTTAACTGTTTCAGTATAAAATGGTGAGTGTTCAAAACCTTCTTTTATAGCGGGTGAGTAGCCACGGATATCAATAAGTGAGTAAGAGAAAACAACCAATGAGTGAATTTTATTCATTTTAAATTGAACATTAAGATTTTGCGCAAAACTATTTAGTGATGTAAAAGCTAAAATGATAACAATGAGCAATCTCATGATTTTCTCCCAAGTAATGTATTTCCATTAAATTCTATTTTTTTTATCTTATACTGTCATTTCTTAAATTATTGCTTATCGTATGACTTTTATACTTAGATACATCGCCGAGCTTGGCCTGAACCATTAAAGGTAAAACTTGTTGTTGAAAACCGTGATGTCAGCGATGCCAGCAGTGCCATCAATTAACGATTAATTCCGTAATCTCCCTTAAAAAATCTTCGATTTGAGGCCAAGGGTCTTTCTTGAACGAATATCTTTTACTGTCCCTGTTGGTGATATAGCTCTTACTATACTGATGACTTTTGGGAGCCTCGAAGGGCGAAAAAATAATCACTGATTCAGACTTCTTATTTCCTTCATACTGAATTAAATGCCTGTGGTGATAATAATCCCAATTTTCTTTTTCCTGCTCCTCTCCAAAATGTGGGGAGCAATATCTAATCTGGAGCTTACTTACTGGATCACGAGCTAGGTATTTATACCAAGTTGTCTGGCACATTGCCTCGCCGTCAATAATTTTAACTTCTGCATTTTTGATAATATTTATTTTAATTCCATTATGAAGCTCAAGCTGAACGGTCATTTAAATTTGCGATTCTGTACTAATGGAAATTTGGTAAAAAGCATTATCTTTGAAATAACCTGAATAGTTATTTAAGACCATTTCATGTACATGTTGGTATCTTTGGTAGTTGAACCAATTATCAGAAGGTCTGCGCTCGTGCTTATTCATATTATTGGTTTGTTGAAAAAAGATATGAGCGATTAAAGATTAAAAACAGATCATCCGTATCATCAATTTCGTCATTCTTAGCGGCTTCAATTAATTCCTTCACCGACATTTTATATTTCACTGCAAGCTCTACAAGGTCTTGCTTTTGAGACTCTCTTACTTTTTGAGCTTCTGCCTCTGTTTGGAATTGAATTTTTTCTACTTCTATACTCATAGTTGTAATCCTATCATATGCCCCCTCATCAGAGGGAGTTTTGTAATAATTTCAGAGTCCAGACATATCATTAAATCCTTGGATTTTCTATCCATAAGCTCATTACCCTACAATTATTCCAATCCAACGAGCACTTCCGCTCAAATCTTGCGACCTTCTCCGAAATAATATATTTCCATCTAAACCTTAACATTATCCTAAATTGGGAATCATTTTATCTTTCTTTGATACTGGGGTGTCTTCACCTCTCATTATTCGTATTTCATACTTGGGGTAATTACCAAGCTTAATCTCAAAGAGAAAATCTTGTTTAGAAAGCATCTTCATTTTCTGTAGATCAAAATACATAAGATTTTTTCCTTTTTTTGATTCCTTTATGACAATCACTTTATCCTTAAGTGAATTTAAATCAAAAATTTTACCCGTAAATTTTCGAGAATCATTATCAGGATTAATTATCAACTCTCCTTTCTTTAGAGCTTTAATTAAAAATTTGAACAGCCTTAATCTTGATTTCGTTTTTTTCCCATATCTTCTTCCAATTAAATTATTCCAAAGATCCATATTCTTTGAGTTTGAACTATATGAAGTAGAGCTTCCTGACCCTGGCGCTATTTCGTTCATCACTCCAAAAGCATTGGCTATAACTTCTCCATATTCCTGAGTAAACACACCACTCACATATGCGTGTCGAAGTGGATCGACATCACTATCTAAAAACTCTTTTCCAGTTCCAGTAATTCTCTCATCTTTTTTTGGGAGTCTCTTATAGTATTTATCAATTAGGGTATAAAGCTCATCTCTGGCTTCCTCGCGAAGTGTTTCAGGTCAATGCATTCTTTTGTCCTTTATAAAAGAAGATAATATTTATTACTAAATACATTAAGAAAATATTTATCCCACACAACAGAGAACTCATTAATGAGATTGTTAAAGAAAAAATCAATAAAACTTTACTTGCTTTAGGAA
This sequence comes from Bacteriovorax sp., assembly GCA_030654205.1. Taxonomy (GTDB): domain Bacteria; phylum Bdellovibrionota; class Bacteriovoracia; order Bacteriovoracales; family Bacteriovoracaceae; genus Bacteriovorax. The sequence goes on along the minus strand of JAURXW010000058.1, from coordinate 3,363 downwards.
AATGAAATTTAAACGAAGGATACTGAAAGAGGTAGCCAATACTCAACATCGAAGTAAAAATTAATCTTTTGATAAACCAGTGTCCCCGTAATTCATCTTCGAACCACATAAGTGCTTCAAAAACTCTTAAAAAAAGTGCCATGGAAATTAAAAACAACAAAATTATTTTCAATTCGCTTTTTCCAAAAACATTTTGAAACTTTCTCATTTATCACTCCTGCATTTATCTAAGAGCACCTTTAGGGACACGATCAAAGAAATTATAACAAAAAGATCCAAGATATCAGTAACTTATTTTATTAATTCCAGACTTATATCAGTACAGGAATTTCTTTCCTTTTAGATAATAAAAACGTACAGTTACACCATGCCCGAACTACCCGACTAGAAAGCATACGAAAAAAACTAACAACGATTTCATCTGGATACAGCATTTGAGAGTGAGAGCATTGTTTTCTGTTTTACTTCAAACAACAAATTCTTCACCGAGAGTGCATTGATTTAACAAAATGAGAGCTTACGAGCTTACATTAAAATAAATGTTCAAGTGGTCACTCAATCATTTTCCTAAAATGTCCAAAAACCTTTTAAATGGATTAATTTAATTCCCAAATAGCGAACACGCTCACACATCATTTTTGATATTTTTGCTCAGAATTTGTTATCCCCTGTTGAATTTGGGATTCAGAATGTATTGGGCCACACATTTGTGAGAATTAGCTTCATCATAAATGAGAAAATGACAGGGACCGAAATTATATCAGTCCCAGTTTTAAAGTTTTAAATCGAAGATAAGTTTTTCAACGTAATTATAAAGTTTCACAATTAAGTTTAAATGTCTCGCTACCTCTATTGCCGACCGGACCGGTTGTAGAAAAAAACGAGAGAGTTAAAGTACTTGGAAGTTCATCGTAATGTAATTTTTCTAGAAGTCCGTCAAAAATTAAGTAATCAACGTTTGCAAAAGGATTTATTCTACTGTTCTCAGCACCATTTAAATAAATGCTTTTTATGTTTAATGCAGTTGCCCCTGCTTTAGGTGGGTTTATTGGTCCTCTAAATTCTTTAGTTATAGTTCTACCCCATACGTTAATACTAGAGTTTGCTTTTGAGATTTTATTGGAAAAACCTTTAGTAAAAGTGACTTCTGCTACTTGGATTTCTCCTCCACCTTCTGCCTCGCCACTACATTTATATTTTCTCTCATCAGCATTAGCAGCTACAGAAAAACTAACCATTATTAATGTCATTGCAAAAAGTTGAAGTGCTTTCATATAGTCTCCTTTTTTAGTTATTTTCTTATTTATACTACGAATTAATAATGATTCATCGAAATTGAATTATTTACAGTAGGCATAGATTTGATGCTTAATTTTAAGACATTTCCTTAGGGCTTGGATTGATTTTATAATGAGTTACAGATCTATTTAGACATGAGATTCATTAAATAAGCTTTTACATCATCACGATCTTCATCAGTAAGCTCATTTGCCATAGGGGGCATTGTTTTTTCCTTAATAAGATGGTGCTCAAGTTTATTGGTTATTTCCTTTTTCCGTTTTTGTAAAACAGCTAATGACTCCATTTTTTTAGGGTCTTGCTCACTTCCTATAAAGCGGAGTTCTTTTGGAAGTATTTCTGCACTTGCCGAATGGCAGAGGACACATTTTCCTTTAGAATCAGTTTCGATCAATTTTTTTCCCCTATTCACTTTATCATCCATCATAACACTAATAACATTATCAACTTTCTGATCTAAATTTTTAATCTTTTCATTAACGGTCACGTTAGGACGATCACATAAGATTTGATTCTTTCTAGAGTTACGAAGTTTAATAATGTTTAAATCATTTTCCCTTCTAAGTGCTTTGCATAAGTCTGTATCTGTAGCTTGCGTTCTCAAGATAGGTTTGTAAGTTATGGGGTCATAAGTTACTTTATCGACAACTCCCCCGCCGAGATCATCAATACAACTAAATTTTTCACCAAATACTCTAGTAACTGAGCGAGACACATTCTTGGCCGCAAAGGTGCTCATTGCGGGATTGCTTTTTCCCATATCCTTAAGAATTTCTCCCCCAACGACATCAGGTATAAATAAGTCCCTTTCTGAACTTATAGAAGGCATCCCTGCATTGTAGTCACTATTCTTTTTTTCTTGAAACTCCATGGTCCAATCAACTGGTTTTAATCCAGCATGTTTAGCAAACTGAGCTAAAAACTTTGATTTATCCAAGTAAGTATTGCCATCATAATTCGCGCTGAGTTGGAAGTTAGGCAAAATTGAATTTATATTATTAATTTCTTTTTTGGTAATTTCACATTTAGCTTGCTCCATTACTAAGAGATATTTCACAACTTCATAATCTGAATTTTTTTTCAAGTTATTGGAAATTTGCTGGGCCAAAAGATGTGAATAAGTGTCAGTAAAGCGTAAGTTCGGTCTCAATGAATAATTCATTATACCAAACTCGTCCATATCGTTCTTCTTCAAACTCGGTGCATATTTCATTTGCGGGTTCTCTGCATATGGATAAGATTCATAATCAAAATTACTTTCAAATGAATTTTGGTCTTTGGTCGCATCTGCCCACGGTAATGTATTAAAGCATGGATTATCTTTTTGCAATTTTCGAAATTTTTCAAAGTTATTTCCTTCAAGAACAGTTTGCTTTTTGTACTCTTCATTACTACATTTCTTAGAAGAATATAGGCTTACGTTAATATCACGGTAATGATGTTCCGCGGTTGTCAGATTATCATCATTCCCACCATACATTTGTATACCGCGATTTTCTTTACAATCTGACCACTGATAATATTCACCCCAGTTTGGCTTCAGTGATTTTTTCCCATTTAACTCGCTCCCATTATGACAAGCGATGCAACTAGTAGGATTGTGCTTTATGCGATTCTGAGGGGCATTTATTTTTACATTGGGATGGCCGAAATCAAATTCAGTTGTCTTGAACTCTTTATCCTTATCGTCAAAATGAATAATTTCCACTTTTCCAAATGTCGGATTTTTTTCATCACAAACAAAGCTGATAGTAGTTTTACCATCTATGGAAGACCTGAGAACACGAGGCCACATTGGTGAAACTTCGCCATCACCATTAGAGTCTTTTGCTCCTCGATGAAGGCTTAGACTGTTTGTCACAAACGTAAAGCCTTGAAGTGAGCCTTCTGGAATTTTTTTAAGAAAGTCCAACATGTCACTACTATTCTTAGCGATACTTTCTAGTTCAACCATGTTTGTTGGCATTTCTGTACAATCGGCCCTAATTCCCATGGGAGCATTTTTTCTTTCTATAATGGCATCACTAGAAAATGAGATTTTTTGTTTTATGTTTTTATTTTTAG